>NZ_QUDJ01000009.1:0-136880 GCF_003477565.1 Alistipes sp. AF48-12 | reverse complement strand
AGACAAAGAAAAGCTCCTCTATATCCTATTTATGATATTGGGAATAGTATTAGCTCCTCTATATCCTATTTATGATATTGGGAATAGTATTAGTAATAAGTAGTATCCAGTCTCATTTTTGGTTTAGAGCTTTTTCAACCAGCCTAATTGTTAATAGTTATTTATTTGTTACATCTTTATTAAAAATAAAATCATTTCACGTGCCATAAGATGGAGCCTGGCAGTCGTGTAGATCTTTTATTATTTTTCGCGATAAAATTTTTGGCAGTTAGGACTTTCGTTATTGCACTTTTTCAGGATCCGGCTGAAATCGGTTTCAGCCGGATCTTGATTTGACGATCGATTAAAATCCGCTACCTCATACAACAGACTGACATGTATCAAATAGTAGGCATCGTACTTATGTTAGTGAGTTGCATCGGAAGTGTGTTGTTGCCGCATTACTTCGATTGGAATACGGAACAATCCATGACACTGCGATTGGTTACCGCTCTGGTCTTATCGGTAGTGTCTATCCGATTGTGCGGAATATTCCCGCGCAAAGTTCTTTCGCTAAACCGCGGAGAACAGTTTCTCTATATATGGCTAACCGCCATAGGATGCCTCTGCTTGTTGTCCGGACAGCCGTCCGCCGAACCGCTGTTTTCCGCCGGTTTGATCGGAAGCCTGTTTTTACTGCTAAAATATTGTTTTAACGAAACGACGATCCGCAGGCTGTTTATTCCGCTGGTCGCCACCGGTTGCTGCGAAGCCACTTACGGACTGTTACAAAACAAATCCGTTCTGGGAGCGCAGGGGCACTTCGATAACCCGGCCGGATTCGCCGCAACGATGGTCGCATTGCTGCCGTTCGCAATCCTGTTGATCCGGGAAACCGGAACGCTGAATCGAACAGTCGGCATCAGCGGCACACTGCTTTTTATCACCGCCATCGTCGTATCGGAATCACGAGCCGGTATCGTAGCCGCCATCACCATAGGACTATTATCGCTGCCCCGGGGGCTGTTTCGCCGCTTCTGCCGCCGCATCCGGATTGTATCCGGCGCTTTCCTGCTCTTTTTCCTGATCGCATGTACGGTTTTACTATACCAGTACAAAAAAGATTCGGCGGACGGACGCCTGCTGATCTGGCAGTGCTCCTGGAATATGATCCGGGACCGGCCACTGCTGGGGCACGGGCCAAACGGATTTACCGCCAAATACATGTTATACCAGGCCGATTATTTCGCCGAAAAACCGGACAGCCGCTTGGCTCCGCTGGCAGACAATACCAAACACCCTTTCAATGAGTATCTCGGATGTGCGGTAAGTTTCGGTCTATTGGGAATCCTGCTCCTGGGCGGTCTTTTCATCGCTATGTTGCTCATATCTCCGAAAAAAACTCCATACAAAAAAACGGGTTTGACCTCGATTGCGGCAATAGCTGTTCTTGCCTTGTTCAGCTACCCGTTGCATTATACGATCATGCTCTGTTTCCTAACGCTCGATCTGTTCCTGGTGACCGGAAAGGAAAAAACGCCCGAACGCAGGATTCCGATCCGGATAATTCGGTTATCGGTAATTCCTTTCGCCCTTTTCTCGATCTCCACAACTGTCAGGCGGATTAAATCGGAAATACATTGGAACAAATCGAAGCAAACGATCCTCGCAGAAGCAAATTCCAGAGGATACGACGATTTGTATTCCGATTTAGGCGGCGAACCGTTGTTTTTATATAATTACGGAGCCGTGCTCAACCGTATCGGAAAATACAGACAAAGCCGCCTGATTTTAACCGAATGCGAAAAGCAATTCAATGACTGCGACTTACAAATAATCCAAGCGGACAACTATTTCCGGATCGGAAATTACAAACAGGCCGAAATACATGCAAAACTGGCTTCAAATATGTGCCCTAACCGTTTTGTTCCATTATATCAACTGGTTGAAATTTACGACAAAACCGCAAGGGAAGAAGAAGCCGTCTCATTGGCCCGGCACATGATCGATATGAAAGTAAAAGTTCCTTCGGAAACCGTATCTCTGATACGATACCGGATAGGAAAATTACTCGAAAAGGGAGAGTAAACACCTTCCAAAAACATACATTCCTATACAGCTCCGTACGCCGAATTTTCAAATTATAGAAATTCCTATTAACAACGTCCGTTTTCTTTGGAAAACCGCCGGATAAACTATATCTTGGCAACCAAACCTAACACCTTTGAAACCCTACATACGCTTTACCTTCGCCTTTTTATCGCTTCTGTCGGCAGGTACCGCGCTCGCCCAAACCAAAACGGGATCACTGCACGGCGTAGTGGTCGATTCGGCGCAGCGTGTCCCGCTGATCGGAGCGACCGTAACCGTCGCTTCGCCTTTCGACACGGTCACCGTAATCACCGACAGGCAAGGAGCTTTCTCGATCGGACGAATACGCGATACGCTCGTCCGCACCCGAATCTCATACATCGGCTACCGGGATTTTTCGAGCCGGGTACGGATCGGGCCGAAAGGCACGCGGATGGATACGGTGGCGCTCGGAACGGCCGATTACCAGCTCGAAGCGGCCGTCGTACAGGGCGAACGCCCGCTGATGGGGCAGCGCGGCGACACGCTGATTTACCACGCCGAAGCGATACGAGTGCTGCCCGGCGACGAGAGTATGCAGTTGGTGCTGCGGATGCCCGGCATGGAAGTCAAAGACGGAAAGATCACCGTGATGGGGAAAGTCGTCGAACGCACCTACGTCGACGGCAGGCCGCTGTTCGGGGAAAATTCCGAATCGGCGCTGCAATACCTCGAAGCCCGCGACGTGATCGATATCCAGGTATACGAAGAGCTGGTCGAAGAGGAAAAAATCAAGAACAACGCGAACGGAAAAAAACGCACGGTCATGAACCTCATAACCCGCAGCAAACCCGAAAAGAGCATCAACGTCCGCGTCGAGGGCGGCTACGGAACCGACCTGGACGAAGGGGCCGACGGTCGGCACGGAGAGCGTTACCGGGCCGGCGGGACATACCGCTATTTCTCGGAAAAACGAAGCATGGGCGTACGCGCAGGAACCAACAACAGCAGCCAGGGGTCGGGCTACAATAAAAACACCTACGCCTCGGCCGACTTTTCGAAGCGCTGGGGGAAAGAATTTTTCATCGACGGCAATTACAGCTACAACAACGATTTCAACCGCTCGCAGTCGATCTCCCGGCAGGTTTATTTTCCGACCGAGGATTACCAGTCGCGCACTTACGACGATACGTCCAGAACCGAAAACGGATCGCAGAACCACCACGTCTCGCTGCACATGCGCTACAATACGAAAAACGACTTTCTGTTTTTCGCCCCGAACGCCCGTTTCTCGCGCAGCGTCTCCCGGAGTTACCGCGGCGCGCTGAACATGCTCGACGGCGAAACGCTGAACCGGGTCGCCACCTCGCAACGCAGCGACGGCGACAGTTACAACATCTCCGAAAACCTGGCCTGGTCGCATGCGTTCAAAGAAGGGAAGCACGGATTCAACCTGTCCGCGGACGGCACGCTGAGCAAAAACAACGACGACGGCTGGCAGGTCGATTCGCTCTCTTCAACCAGCGACCGCACCTACTTGGAAAACACGGCCGAAGGCCACAACCGTTCCGTTTCGGGCGGCATCGGCTACTTCTACCGTTTCAAGGAAAAATACTCGGTCGGGGTCAATTATCACATTTCCTATGAAAACAGCCGGTCGAAACGGCTTGCCGTCGACCGTTTCACCGGGCAGGTCGACACCTCGCTGACCTACGACTACTCGCGCAACTATACGACCCAGAACTACACCTTCAACATCAGCCATTTCACCGAGAAGCTCTACTTCGCCGTCAATGCCGGATACCGGTCTTCCCGGCTCAACAAGGACGAAGCGTTCCCGGACGAACGGCGCGACCGAATCACGTTCCGCAGCTTCCAGCCTTCGGCGTCGCTGAACTATACGATCAGCCCGACGCGGCGCATCTACGTCAACTACTCGTCCAACGCGCAACAGCCCGGGGTCGAACAGCTCCGCAACGAACTGAACTACCAGAATCCGCTCAGTCTGTCGGGCGGCAATCCGGATCTGAAACAAAGCAACATGCACTCGGTATACATCGGATATACCGCCGCCAAAACCGAAAAATCGCGCACGTTCAGTCTCAACTTCAACGGTAGCGTCACCGCCCGCGAGATCGCCACCAAACAGGTATTCTTCACCGAAGACACGCCGCTGCCCGAATACAACGGCTACATCGCTCCGAAAGGCGCTACGCTGACCACGCCGGTCAACGTGAACGGCGCCGGATCGATGCGGTTCGGCGCCGGCTACTCGCTGCCGGTCAAAGCGCTCGACATCACGTTCAGCGCTAACGCCGGATGCGCTTACAGCCGGCGCCCCACCTATATCGGCGACGAGCTGAACTACACGAACAGCCTCTCTCCGAACCTCAGCCTCAGCTTGATCGGCAACAAATCCCTCGTCTACCAGTTTTCGCTGTACACCAATACGGCGTACAACCGCACGTCAAACTCCCGGAAATCGGACAACAACACGATCAACCAGACCGTAGCGACGAACCTGACCGTCAACATCGTCAAAAAGATATACGTCACGGCCAACTACAACTACTCGCTCTACCACAACTTCTCGTACGCCGACGGCGACGTGAACACGCACATCCTGAACCTAACGTTCGGCTGCAAGCTGTTCAAAAAACGACAGGGCGACATCAACATCACCGCCTACGACCTGCTGAACCGCACCGCCAACTTCTCGACCAGCATGTTGGCCGACTACATCAGCTATAACTGGACGCAACGCTCCGGACGCTATCTGATGTTGAACCTCAGTTACAAATTCGACAAAACGGGAAAACTGAAAAAGAGAGATTAGCATCCGGAAACCGCCGGAACAGGAAAAACAAGAATTTGCTAAACTTTTTTAAAAACAACCGGAAATTTCGTACATTTGCAGCCTACTTATTACGGACTTTTGCAATCAATCCACACCCTATGAGCATCTCTGAACTTAGCGAACAGGAACAGATCCGGCGCAACTCGCTGGCCGAACTGCGTAAACTGGGCATAGAGCCTTACCCGGCGGCCAAATACGAAGTGACGGCAACCGCCGCGCGGATCGCTGCGGAGTACGATCCCGACAAAGGAAATTTCCAGGGGGTTTCGATTGCCGGACGGATCATGTCGCGGCGGATCATGGGAAGCGCCTCGTTTTTCGAACTGCAGGACCACACCGGCCGGATTCAGGTGTACGTCAAACGCGATGACATCTGCAATGGCGATCCCGAATCCACGCTGTACAACAAGGTTTTCAAAAAACTGCTCGATATCGGCGACATCGTCGGCATCCGGGGATTCGCCTTCATTACGAAGACCGGAGAACTGTCGGTGCATTGCAAAGAACTCACGGTACTGAGCAAATCGCTGCGCCCGCTGCCGGTCGTCAAAGAAAAGGATGGGCAGGTATACGACGCCTTCAGCGATCCGGAACTGCGTTACCGCCAACGTTATGTCGACCTGATCGTCAATCCGCAGGTACGCGAAGTATTCCTCAAACGCAGCAAGATCGTCAACACGATGCGCGCGTTTTTTAACGAGCAGGGATACGTGGAGGTCGAAACGCCGATCCTACAATCGATTCCGGGGGGAGCTTCGGCCCGTCCGTTCGTCACGCACCACAATGCGCTGGACATCCCGCTTTACCTACGGATCGCCAACGAGCTGTACCTGAAGAAACTGATCGTCGGCGGATTCGACGGCGTATACGAATTCGGCAAGGACTTCCGCAACGAAGGTATGGACCGTACGCACAATCCGGAGTTCACCGTAATGGAGATATACGTCGCGTACAAAGATTACATCTGGATGATGGGATTCGTCGAAGAGATGCTCGAACGCGTGGCAAAAGCGTTGCACGGCAAGACCGAAGTTATGATCGACGGTCGTGAGATCAGTTTCGCCCGGCCGTTCCGCCGCGTTACGATGACCGATGCGATCCGCGAGAAAACCGGCTTCGACATCACCGGCAAGAGCGAAGGCGAGCTGCGCGAAGCCTGCAAAAAGCTGAACGTGGAAACCGACGAGACGATGGGCAAAGGCAAGCTGATCGACGCGATCTTCGGACAGTACTGCGAAGAAGATCTAATCCAGCCTACTTTCGTAACGGACTACCCGATCGATATGTCGCCGCTGTGTAAACGCCACCGCAACAACCCCGACCTGACCGAGCGGTTCGAGTTGTTCGTCAACGGCAAAGAACTGTGCAACGCTTATTCCGAGCTGAACGACCCGATCGACCAACTGGAACGCTTCCAGGAACAGTTGCGGCTCAGCGAAAAAGGCGACGACGAGGCGATGTTTATCGATATGGATTTCGTCCGAGCGCTCGAATACGGTATGCCGACCTGCTCGGGAATGGGAATAGGAATCGACCGACTGACGATGTTCATGACCGGACAGACGACGATTCAGGACGTGCTGTTCTTCCCGCAAATGCGGCCCGAAAAAGCGGCGCAGAAAGATCCGGAAGAGAAATACGCGGCGGCCGGCGTTCCGGCCGAATGGGTTCCGGTATTGCAGAAAATGGGCTTTTTGACCGTCGACGCACTGAAAAAACTGTCGGCAGGCAAGCTGTTCAACGACCTGTGCGGCTATAACAAGAAAAACAAGCTGGGACTGAAAAACCCGACTGCCGACGAAGTAAAAACGTGGGTGGAGTAACGGCAGTACCGATCAACGAAAAGACATCAAGGATTAAATACCGAAAAATTATGAGAAAGAAAGTAGTAGCAGGTAACTGGAAAATGAACACCACCCCTGCGGAAGGCGTAGAATTGTTGAAAGGCGTAGCCGCACTGAAAGGCGACGTTTGCTCGTGCGTGAACTTCATCGTAATTCCGCCGTTTACGCACCTGTCCGAGATCGTAAAGAACGCCAAAGGAACCGGCATCGCCGTCGGAGCGCAGAACTGCGCCGCCGAAGCCAAAGGCGCCTACACCGGCGAAGTTTCGGCTAAGATGATCGCTTCGCTGGGCGTGGAATACGTGATTCTCGGCCACAGCGAACGCCGCGAATATTACGGCGAAACCAGCGCTACGCTGAACAAGAAAATGGTTCAGGCCTACGAAAACAACCTGATCCCGATCTATTGCGTCGGCGAAAAACTCGAAGAACGCGAAAACGGCAAATATTTCGACGTGGTGCGCGCGCAGATCGAAGAAGTGGTTTTCAACCTGACCCCGGAACAGTTCTCGAAACTGATCATCGCTTACGAACCCGTATGGGCGATCGGAACCGGTAAAACAGCTACCGCGGAACAGGCTCAGGAAATCCATGCGTTCATCCGCAAGGTGTTGGCCGAAAAATTCGGCGACGCCGCAGCCAATACCGTGATCCTGTACGGCGGAAGCTGCAAACCGAGCAACGCTGCCGAACTTTTCGCCAAGGAAGACGTCGACGGCGGCCTGATCGGAGGCGCCGCTTTGGTAGCGTCCGACTTTATCGGCATCGGCAAAGGTTTTTCGAAATAATCTGTTACCGGATTTCAAACGAAGGGGCCGCGGTTTCGAACCGCGGCCCCTTTGTTTTTCTGCGAAACTTGCTTATCTTAGCGCGGTAACTATTCTCATATCTGAATGGAAATTGTCATAATTATCGGGCTGATCCTTTTGAACGGCTTATTGTCGATGTCGGAAATCGCGATGGTGTCAGCCCGGAAATCCCGCCTCGAAGCGGACTCCAAAAAAGGCAGCCGGGCGGCGCGTACCGCCCTCAAATTAGCCAACAGCCCCGATACATTCTTGTCTACGATCCAGATCGGCATCACGCTGATCGGCATCTTGACGGGTCTCTATTCCGGCGAGGTGCTGGCGCAGAGTTTCGGCAAAGTGATCGCAACGATCGAGCCGCTGCGGACGCACGCGGTAGCCATCGCCCAGACGCTGATCGTTGCGATCGTCACTTACCTGACGCTAATCGTCGGGGAGCTCGTCCCGAAACGAATCGGGATGCAGGCTGCCGAAAAGGTCGCCAAACTGGTGGCGCGGCCGATGAACGTACTGTCGAAAATCGCGCTGCCATTCGTATGGCTGCTGTCAAAGAGCACTTCCGGCATGCTGCGCCTGCTCGGAATCAATACGCTGGGAGAAAGCAAAGTCACCGAAGACGAGATCAAAGCGATCATCCAGGAAGGAACCGTCGGCGGCGAGATCCAGGAAGTCGAACAGGACATCGTGGAACGCGTATTCAACCTCGGCGACCGCAACGTAGGGTCGATCATGACGCACCGCAGCGAACTGGTGTGGCTGAACATCGACGCCACGAACGACGAGATCGAACAAATCGTCAAAAACAACCTGTTCAACACCTATCCGGTGGCCGACCGGAATCTCGACTCGATCGCCGGCGTAGTGTACCTCAAAGACCTGTTCGGACGGTTGGACGAAGAGGGATTCTCGCTGTCGAAAGTGATTCGCCCGGCCCAATACATTCCGGAGAACCTGAGCGTTTACAATGCGCTCGAACTGATGCGGACGACCGGCGGACGCTACGGCATCGTCACCGACGAATTCGGCAGTATCGAAGGGATCGTAACGTTCAAAGACATCATCAAGGCGCTGGTAGGCTCGATGCCCGAAGCGGGCGAAGAACAGGACATCGTCGCCCGCGACGACGGCAGTTATCTGATCGACGGACAGATCCCGTTCTACGACTTCCTCGCGTTCTTCGACCAGGAGGAACTGTACAACGAATTCAATTACAACACGCTCAGCGGCTGATCCTCGAAGAGCTGGAACATATCCCGCAAACCGGCGAAAAGCTTTCGTGGCGCAATTTCAACTTCGAGATCGTGGATATGGATGCGGCCCGAATCGACAAAGTCCTCGTATCCATGAAACCGGCTGCGAACGGCGAACCGGCATAACATAACGTCGGAATCGGAACAAGAAACCGGCAAAACAAGAAGCAGGGCGGAGAACCAAAATTTTCCGCCCCGCTTTTCAATACCGGAATAATTTACCTGCCCAGCGCTTTCAGACCGGCCATCATCCCCATGATCGACGAGAAGAAAATGATCCACATCGCGATCGCAATCGCGATCCAGATCAAAGACGCCTTACAGTAATTGGCTTTCGTCTTGTTAACCCCGCCGCCGAAAGCCCAGACGAACAGCATCACGATATTAACCAGCGGAATCGCGAGTATCAGCATGACCAACATCCATTCGCCCACCGAGACGACGGGCGTTTGTTCTGCGGGTTGTTGTTGCACCGGAACGTTCTGCACCGGATTTCCATGATCGTCCAATATTTCCATAGCATGAAGTTTTAAAGGGCTCGTTCAACCATCTTCTTGTTTTCTGAAATAACCTTATTCCTCCGTTTTCGAACCGGTCTCGGCGGAGTCCTTTTCCTCCTCCCCGAACCACCGTTCGAACGTTTCGTTGTACGGGGCACGGGCGATTCCGCGTTCCGTAACGATCGCCGTGATCAGGTTGGCCGGGGTCACGTCGAAAGCCGGATTGTAGACTTTGACATCGTCCGGAGCCATACGCCGGGCATACCACATGTCGGTCACCTCTTCCGATCCGCGCTCCTCGATGACGATCGCATTCCCGTCCGGACAGCGCCGGTCGATCGTCGACGTAGGCCCCAGCACGTAGAACGGAATCCCGTAATGCCGCGCCATGATCGCCAGTCCCGACGTACCGACCTTATTAGCCGTATCCCCGTTCATCGCGATCCGGTCGCAACCGACGATAACCGCCTGTACCCAGCCTTTCCGCATCACTACGGAAGCCATGTTATCGCATATCAGCGTGATATCGACTCCGGCGTAACGCAACTCGTAAGCGGTCAGGCGCGCGCCTTGTAGCAACGGACGCGTTTCGTCGGCATACACTTTGAAATTATAACCCTGCTGCTGCCCCAAATAGACCGGAGCCAAAGCCGTTCCGTATTCCGAAACCGCCAAATGACCGGCATTGCAGTGCGTCAGTATCCCCATTCCGGGACGCAACAGCGATAGAGCGTACACGCCGATCCGGTGACACGAGGCGGCATCTTCGTCCCGAATCGCCAGAGCTTCGCGCAGCATTTGCCGTTTAATCCTGGAAACGGGCAGTTCCCGGTTGCGTAGTACGCACCGTTCCATCCGCTCCAACGCTGCCGACAGGTTCACCGCCGTCGGACGGGACGATTCGAAATAATCGCGGATTTCGACGAACCCCTTGTAAAAGTCATCGAACTTCCTCGCACGCAGCGATTTGCAACACACGTAAATCCCGTAAGCCGCCGTAATGCCGATCGCCGGCGCACCGCGAACCTTCAACCGGTGAATAGCGTCCCATACCGCTTCCTTCGTCGATAGCGACAGGTAAACTTTCTCACCGGGCAGGCTCGTCTGATCCAGAATGATAACGGCATTCGCCTCTACATCCAGCCGGACCGCCTGCAAATCGGTAAACAATTGTCCCATGATTCAGTTTTCAAGTCCTCACACAAAGTTATATTTTTTCGCTATAACCTGCAAACGCCGCAACGATTCTTCCTACCCGATACTTCAAAAAGACATTCGGACGCATATTTGCGTCCGAATATCCCATTCGATTCCCAGAGTACCGGATCAGACCTTGCCTTGAAGGTACCGGTCGATCGCTTTGGCGGCCCGACGACCCGCGCCCATGGCGAGAATCACCGTCGCCGCACCGGTCACGGTGTCCCCGCCGGCAAAAATACCTTCGCGGGACGTCTGCCCCCGCTCGTCGTCGGCCACGATACAGCCGCGCCGGTTGGTCTCCAAACCGTGCGTGGTCGATGCGATTAGCGGGTTCGGCGAGGTCCCGAGCGCCATAATCACCACGTCGCACTCGATATCGAACTCCGAGCCCTCGATTTCGATCGGAGAACGGCGCCCCGACTGATCGGGTTCGCCGAGTTCCATCCGCACGCAGCGGATTCCCCGCACCCAGCCTTTGTCGTCGCCGAGTACCTCGACCGGATTGGTCAGCATCTGAAAAGCGATCCCTTCCTGTTTGGCGTGATGCACCTCTTCGACGCGCGCCGGAAGCTCCGTTTCACTGCGGCGGTAGACGATATGCGCATCGGCGCCGAGACGGGCCGCCGTCCGAACGGCGTCCATCGCGACGTTACCGCCTCCGACCACCACGACCCGTTGGCCGACATAGATCGGCGTATCGTAACGATCGTCGTAAGCCTTCATCAGATTCGCCCGGGTCAAAAATTCGTTCGCCGAAACCACCCCGTTCAGGTTCTCGCCGGGAATACCCATAAAACGCGGCAGTCCCGCGCCCGACCCGATGAACACGGCCGAATAGCCTTCTTCGTCGAGCAGCGAATCGACCGTCACGGTACGTCCTACGATCACGTCGGTTTCGATCTCGCGCCCAGCTTCAATACGTTCTCGATCTCTTTGGCCACGACCTTTTCTTTCGGCAGGCGGAATTCGGGAATTCCGTATTGAAGCACGCCGCCGGCCTTATGCAGCGCTTCGAAAATCTTGACGCCGTATCCCATTTTAGCCAGGTCGGAAGCGCAGGCCAGACCGGCCGGGCCGCTGCCGACGACGGCCACTTTTTTACCGTTGGGCGCAGCGTCGCAACCGCTTCGCCGCCGTTGGCAATGCTCCAGTCGCCGACGAAACGTTCCAGTTTGCCGATCGCGACCGGCTCGCCCTTGATACCGAGGATGCAGGAGCCTTCGCACTGACTTTCCTGCGGGCATACGCGCCCGCACACCGACGGCAGCGAACTGTCCTGACCGATGATGCGCGCAGCTTCGGCGAAATCGCCCTTGACAACCTGCTCGATAAACTTCGGTATTTGCAACGAAACGGGGCAGTGCTCTACGCAACGCGGCTTTTTACAATCCAGACAACGGCTCGCTTCGAGCTGAGCCTCCTGAAGGTCGTAACCGTAACAAACCTCCTCGAAATTGGTGACCCGCACTTTCGGGTCCTGCTCCCGAACGGGAACACGGGGTATTTTATTTGCCATTTTTTATTCTGAAAACAATTGCTCCGGCCACGGCGGCCGGAATACCGTTCGATCGTCCGGGGAGACCTACCGGTCGAGCCCCACCTTGCAGACATGCCCTTCGGCACGCTCCTGCTCTATTTTCGCCTTGCGGCTTTCGATGGTCTTGTACATGCCTTGACGGCGCATCGCTTCGTCGAAATCGACCTCGTGCCCGTCGAACTCCGGGCCGTCCACGCACGTGAAGCGCGTCTTGCCGCCGACCGTTACCCGGCAGGCCCCGCACATGCCCGTACCGTCGACCATCAGCGTATTCAGGCTGACGATCGTCTTCAGACCGTACTGCTTCGTCGTCTTGGCCACGAACTTCATCATAATCATCGGACCGATGGCGATCACTTCGTCATAGCGTTTCCCCTGCTTATCGATCAGGTCGCGCATCAGGTCGGTCACCATGCCGTGAAAACCGGCGCTACCGTCGTCGGTAGCGATATATACGTTTCCGGCAACCTGCTTCATCATGTCGACGAAAATCAGCGTATCCTTATTCTTGGCGCCGATAATCACATCGGCTTTGATCCCATGCTGCGAGAGCCATTTGACCTGCGGATAGACGGGAGCTGTCCCGACGCCGCCGGCGATGAACAGTATCTTCCGCGAACGCAGCGTTTCGATATCTTCGTGCACGAAATCCGACGGCCGGCCCAGCGGGCCCGCGAAATCGGCCAGTTCGTCGCCCGGATTCATAGCGCACAACTTCGTCGTCGAATAACCCACCGTCTGCGTTACGATGGTTACCCACCCCTCCGCCGCATCGTAATCGGCGATGGTCAGCGGGATACGTTCCCCCTTTTCGTCCAGTCGCAGGATGATGAACTGCCCCGGCTTTGCCGAACAGGCGACACGCGGAGCCGCAATGTCCATCCGGTAAATATTGGGCGCGAGCAGCTCCTTTTTAATGATTTTATACATTTCCGTTTGTTTGGTTTAGGTCTTTATCTTACGATTTAAAAAATTTATTCCGCAATGTTCGCCGCCAGCCGGATTTCGCGCATCGGCCGCGACGGATCGTTGACGATCAATACGATATGATCCATCAGCTTCCCGGCGGGGGCGCCTTTCGTATTCAGCATAACGCTGAACGTGACGCTCTCGCCCGGGGCGATCTCCCGTTCGGGATCGAGCGTCGTGGACATGCGCTGTCCCAATTTCATATCGCGGAAAACAAGCGGTTCCTTCCCGTCGTTAGTCAGCGTAAAGTCGCGGCGCAGTTCCCCGGCCGCCTTTTGATTGCCGAAATGGTAGTACTGGGACGAAAAAGCCGCTTTCGGAGCCCGCTCCAATTCGGCGGCCGTCAACGACGAGAAATCGTCCGTAGCGATTCCGGTAGCCGAAAATTCGGTATCGGCGAGCTCGTCGTTCACCATCAGCGAAAAAGCGCCGGAAAGAACTCCCCACACGTCGCAGTCGCGCAAGTCGTAAGTGACCGTCAGAACGCCTTTCTGCTTCGGTTCGATCCGGGTGGCGGACAAAGCTACGTCCAGGTAGGGTTTCGTTTTCGGATAGACGACCGTCATGTTGAGCGGACGCTCCGTATCGTTATAGTATTCGATGGTTTTCGCTTTGATCGAACCGCGCGGCACATATCCCAGATTCACCGTACGGGTCGCCAGCCGCAGCGCGCCGGCCCGAACGGGGTACAACTCGCCGACCTCCTGCGGACGCGGGGTCACCTCGCCGGTAATGCTGATGACATTACGCCCCCCTCCGCTGCTTTGAATCGTGATGTCTTTGCGGAAAGCGCCCGGACGTCCCTCCGGGTTGTAGGCGATCCGGATCGTTCCGCGGCCTCCGGGACGTACCGGTTCCCGACTGTACTGCGGCGTCGTACAACCGCACGTCACCGTCACTTTTTCGATCACGACCGGCGATTTCCCTTTGTTCTCGAATTCGAACTCGTGCGACACCGCTCCGTCCGCCTCCCGGATCGTTCCGAAATTCCACACCTGCTGCGGAAATTCCAATACGGAATTTTGGGCGGGAAGCATTCCCGTCCACAAACAACCCAGCAATATCAACCCTATTTTCCAGCTTTTCATCGGTTCGGACGATCGGTGCGCAAAATTAAGCATTTCCCGCGAAATTCGCAATTCAGGCGCATAACGGACGTTACACCTCGAATCCGCACCGGATAAACATCCGTTTATCGGTTTCGATATCCGATCCGGTCGTAGTCAGCATATCTCCGACGATCAGCGCGCTCACGCCGCACTGCAACAACCGCTCTTCGAGATGCTTGATCCGCGTACGGCCGCCGGCCAGCCGGATAGCCGCTTCGGGATTGAGGATCCGCATGACGGCCACCGCCCGAACGATTTCCGAATCGGTCAGCGGCGGCGCCCCGGCAAGCCGCGTTCCGGGAATCGGATTCAACACGTTGACGGGAATCGAAACCGCCCCGGTCTGCCGCAGAGCGATGGCAAATTCGACGCGTTGCTCCTCGCTCTCGCCCATGCCGATGATCCCGCCGCTGCATATCTCCAGGCCGGCTTCCCGCGCCCACCCGATCGTCCGCAGCTTCTCGGCCACCGTATGCGTCGAGCAAAGTTTCGGAAAATAGGACGGGGCCGTTTCGAGGTTGCAGTGGTAACGCCGCACGCCGCTCTCTTTGAGCCGGCGCATTTGTTCCAGGTTCAGCAACCCGAGCGACGCGCAAAGCGAAACGGACACCTCGGAGCCGAGCCGGCGATAGATCGCGCAGATCCGGTCGGTATCGGCATCGGAAAGCGTCCGACCGCTGGTTACCAGCGAAAAGCGCTTCACGCCCTTGCGTGCATTGCCGGCCGCCTCTTCGACCGCTTCCCCGGCTCCTACCAGCGGATAGACCTCGACTTCCGTTTTATGAAATTTCGACTGAGCGCACCACTTGCAGTCCTCGCTGCAACGGCCGCTGCGGGCGTTCATTATCGAACACATGTCGATCGTTTTCCCCTGATAGCGCGTGCGCAACGCATGAGCCAACGCGCACAGTTCCGTTTCCGGAGTCGTTCTCAGCAATTCCAGCGCTTCGTCGTATCCCAGACGATACCCCTGTTCGATTCTCTCTTTCAGACGACCGATCGTTTCCATCCCATTTTATTTGCTTGTTATCTGCAAAGGTACTACATTTGATCTGAATTTTACGTTTCCCCTTTTATGAAAAAAGTATATTTCGTCACCGGCATCGACACCGATGCCGGCAAAAGCATCGTTACCGGAGTTCTCGCGCGCGATTGGGCCGGACGGGGCCGGCGCGTCGTCACCCAAAAATTCATCCAGACCGGCTGCCCCGGACTGTCGGAAGACATCGAAACCCACCGCCGAATCATGGGAACCGGGCTGTTGCCGGAAGACCTCGACGGCACGACCTGTCCGATCGTCTTCACCTACCCGGCTTCGCCGCACCTGGCGGCTGCGATCGATTCCCGCAGGATCGATCTGTCGCTAATCGGGAAATGCACCGAAAAACTGCTTGAAAAATACGACGTCGTCCTGCTCGAAGGAGCCGGCGGACTATTCGTTCCGTTGGAAGGGCTGTACAATACGATCGATTACGTCGCCGAGCGTCGGCTGCCGGTCATACTGGTCACCTCGCCGCGACTCGGCAGCATCAACCATACGCTGCTGAGTCTCGAAGCGTGCCGCAACCGGAATATCGAAGTCGCTAAAGTGGTCTACAACCTCTATCCACCGACCGACGCGCCGATCACGGACGGCACGCGGGATTACCTGAAAACGTACCTGCGGGAGTTTCATCCGCAGGCCCGGTGGCTGGAGGTAAACGACCGGTACGAATTATCGGAAGGAAGCCTTTGAACTGCGGTTCGTCCCGCGCACGAACAATACGAAAGGCTCCGGTTGCTGACCGGAGCCTTTTATTTACTGTCACAAACGGAAACCGCCTAAAGCAAATGCATCGAAACGGTCAGGCCGGCCACCACGATCGAAACCATACTCATCAGTTTGATCAGGATGTTCAGCGACGGGCCGGACGTATCCTTGAACGGATCGCCCACCGTATCGCCCACGACCGTAGCTTTATGGTTGTCGGAACCCTTGCCGCCGAAATTACCTTCCTCGATAAATTTCTTGGCATTGTCCCAAGCCCCGCCCGAATTGGCCATGAACACGGCCAGCACGAATCCGGCGCTCAGGCTGCCGATCAGCAGCCCCATCACCCCGGCCACGCCGAAAATGAAGCCGACCAGAATCGGAACGACGATCGCTATAATCGACGGGAACAGCATTTCGCGCTGGGCCCCTTTGGTCGAAATAGCAACGCAACGCGCATAATCCGGAGTCGCCTTGCCTTCGAGAATACCTTTGATTTCCCGGAACTGGCGGCGCACCTCCTCGACCATACTCTGCGCGGCGCGGCCGACGGCGTTCATCGTAAGTCCGCAGAACAGGAACGCCATCATCGCGCCGATAAAGGCGCCGACCAGCACGTTCGGATTCATCAGCGTCACCTGAAAATAGTCCATCATATCCAGGATATTGGCGTCGGCAATGGCTTTGGTCGTACCGTCGGCCAGTTGCAGGGTCGTCTCCCCGATGTGCTGCATCCCGATCTTGACCTCTTCGATATAGGAAGCCAGCAGCGCCAACGCCGTCAGCGCGGCCGAACCGATCGCGAACCCCTTACCGGTGGCGGCCGTCGTATTACCGAGCGCATCCAGCGCATCGGTGCGTTTGCGCACCTCCGGATCGAGTCCGCTCATTTCGGCGTTACCGCCCGCATTGTCGGCGATCGGGCCGTAAGCGTCGGTCGCCAGCGTAATCCCGAGCGTAGAGAGCATCCCCACCGCCGCGATACCGATCCCGTAAAGCCCTTTGCTGATGTTCTCGGCCGAAATCATGTGCTGCACGTCGAAATTGATCGCGCACAGGAAGGCGAGGATGATCGCTACCGCAATCGTGATTACCGGGATCGCCGTCGAGATCATACCCATTCCGATTCCGGAAATGATTACCGTCGCTGGTCCCGTTTCAGAGCTTTTGGCTATCTTCTGAGTCGGTTTATAAGAGTGGGAAGTATAATATTCGGTAGACTGCCCGATGATGATACCGGCCAGCAGGCCGACGATCACCGAAAACGAAATCCCGAGCCAGTTGTCGATCTGTAACACGTACAGTATCCCGAACGTACAGATAGCGATCAGCACCGAGCTGACGTTGACGCCGATGCCCAGCGCGCCGAGCAACTGTTTCATCGTAGCCCCCTCTTTCGTCCGCACGAGGAAAATACCGATCACCGACAACAGGATGCCCACCGCCGCGATCAACATCGGAGCCAGCACGGCCTGCATCTGCATACCGCTGCTCGCGAAAGCGGCTGCGCCCAGTGCGGCCGTCGCGAGAATCGAGCCGCAATAACTTTCGTACAGGTCGGCGCCCATACCGGCCACGTCGCCCACGTTATCGCCTACGTTGTCGGCGATCGTAGCGGGGTTGCGCGGATCGTCTTCCGGAATCCCGGCTTCCACCTTACCGACCAGGTCGCGCCCACGTCGGCCGCTTTGGTATAAATACCTCCTCCCACGCGGGCGAACAGCGCTTGCGTCGAAGCCCCCATCCCGAACGTCAGCATGGTCGTCGTGATGATCATCAGCTTTTGCGTCCCGGTGGCGTCGATGAAATGATTCAGGATCAGGTACCACACCGAAATATCCAACAGACCGAGTCCTACGACGACCAGTCCCATCACGGCTCCGCTGCGGAAAGCGACTTTCAGCCCCTTATTCAGCGATTGGCTGGCGGCATGGGCCGTACGCGCCGAAGCGAACGTCGCCGTGCGCATCCCGATAAAACCCGCCAGCCCGGAAAACAAGCCGCCGGTCAGGAACGCGAACGGCACCCACGGATTCTGCACACCGAGGCCATAGGCAAGAAACGCAAAGAACAACACGAGGATCAGAAATACGATCGCAACCACCCGGTACTGCTGCCGGAGGTAGGCCATCGCCCCTTTACGGACGTGCGCGGCGATCTCTTTCATACGGGGAGTGCCTTCGCTCTCTTTCATCATCGAGCGGAAAAAGTGCCATGCGAAGCCCAACGCTATCAGCGAGGCGACCGGCACGAGCCAGAAAATAAGTGGTGTGTTACTCATAACGGTTAATAGTATTAGATTATCTGAATTTTTATGAAAATTTCCGATACTCTTCAGTCCGCCGTTTTTCAGACCCGTTACGCACCAAACCGTTTCGTCGAACGAACAAAATTGCTCAAAGTTAATAAATTATTTTAAGATAAACTATCTTTGCAGCGGATATTCAATCGAAAATATGCGTAAAATTTCAAATCAGGAATTGGGGCGTCCTTCGGCCGAAGCGTTCGCTGCGATGGAAAAATGTCCCGTCACGGTCGTGCTGGACGACGTGCGTAGCGGCAATAACACAGGCTCTTTTTTCCGCACCGGCGACGCTTTCGCCATCGAACGACTCTGCCTGTGCGGGATCACCGGCACCCCGCCCGACCGGGAGATCCACAAGACCGCGCTGGGAGCCGAAACGACCGTAGAGTGGACGTATTTCCGGGATGCCGCAGATGCGGTGAACGAACTGAAAGCGCAGGAGTATACGATCCTGGCCGTCGAACAGGTCGAAGGCGCCGTCATGTTGGACGACTGGCGTTACAAGCCCGAAAAGCGCTATGCGTTGGTTTTCGGCAACGAGGTGAACGGGGTACGGCAGCAGGTAGTCGACTTGTGCGACGGAGCCATCGAGATCCCGCAGCGGGGAACCAAACATTCGCTGAACGTCTCGGTATCGGGCGGCGTGGTGCTGTGGGAAGTTTTCCGGCAATGGAGGGCATCGAAAGCGGCACAGTAACCGGCGGCGACACGGAAACGAAGTCCGTTCGAAAAAACGAAAAATCGTTGCCCGTTGCAAATTATAATTTTACATTTGCCCTGTCTAAACTGTGAAAATTATGTCGACAGATAATAAAACGCGGGTCGTGACCACCTACCGCCTGCAGGAGATGAAAAGCCGCGGGGAAAAAATAGCCATGTTGACCGCCTACGATTATTCGATGGCGCGGATCGTGGACAGCGCCGGCGTGGACGTGGTGCTGGTCGGCGATTCGGCCGCCAACGTAATGGCCGGTTACGAAACCACCGTGCCGATGTCGCTCGAACACATGATCTATCACGCCCGTAGCGTAACCCGGGCCGTCAAACGAGCGCTGGTCGTGGTGGACATGCCGTTCGGAACCTATCAGGGCAATTCGAAGGAAGCCCTCGCCTCGGCCGTTCGGATCATGAAGGAGTCCGAAGCCGACGCCATCAAACTGGAAGGGGGCGAAGAGATCCTTGAGTCGGTACAGCGCATCCTTTGCGCCGGAATTCCGGTCATGGGACACCTGGGACTTACCCCGCAGTCGATCCATAAATACGGCACCTACAGCGTCCGGGCCAAAGAGGAAGCCGAAGCCCGAAAGCTGATCCGCGACGCGCACCTGCTCGAAGCGGTCGGCTGCTTCGGAATCGTCCTCGAAAAAATCCCTGCGACGCTCGGCGCGCAGGTCGCCTCGGAACTGAAAATCCCGCTGATCGGCATCGGGGCCGGAAACGGCGTCGACGGACAAGTGCTGGTGATTCACGACATGCTGGGGATCAACAACGAATTTTCGCCGCGTTTCCTCCGCCGTTACGCCGACCTGTATTCGGTTATGACGGACGGGGTGAGCCGTTACGTGTCGGACGTCAAAAGCGGCGATTTCCCGAACGAAAAGGAGCAGTACTGATCGTTCCATCCATTCCCGCCGCATAGATCAAACGGCGCGTTTTTATGCAAAGCCACGATCGAAACGATCGTGGCTTTATCGTTGCGTCCCCCTCACAAGACATCAAGACATTTTCTATCATTTTTGTAACTTTTACGAGCGTACTCCGTTATAATAAATAAATTTGACAGTGTAACTTACACATTCATACAGACAAAAGCCCGAAGTCCGTATCGACAAAACCTCGGAAAGACAGCGAATGCCGGATTCGCTTTCCGACGTGAAACCAGATGATGAAAAAAACTGCCAGACAAAAAACGCTGCCGTTTATTATTTTGCCGCTCGTAGCACTCCTTGCCACGAGGTGCGCCAAAGACGACTGTCCGTCCGACAAAAAACCGGGCAAAACCGAAATCTTCATTCGCGCCGCTCAGGAAACGGCCTCTTTCGCACCCCCGGAACAGGAAAGTCATTCGAAAACGATCATCGGCGGCGACAATCTCGATAAAGTATACTGGTCGGAACTGGATGCGATCCGGGTCTACTGGCGGCCGGCGGGAAGCGACGACGCGCTGAACGGACAGACGTTCGAATGTTTCCGTCCCTACCCGTGGGGAGCGTTGTTTTCCACGCAGATGTCCGACCTCGAAGCCGGCGACTATACCTATTACGCCGCCTATCCCGCGCCGGAGTCCGTGGACGGCACCCGGGCGACCTATACGCTGCCCGCCGTGCAGGACGGAACCTACGACATGCGCGATTACGACATCAAAGATCAAACCTCGCACGGCGCTTATAAAGGAAACTGCGATTTCATGCTGGCCCGTCCGGTAACCGCAGCGGCGCTGACGGCCGGGAGCGAAACCCTGGCGATGCACTTCATTCACCAGTGCCACGTCATGCGAGTACAGGTTCCGGTCGGCCGCAACCAATGGGGCGAACGGGTGAGCCGGCTGAGAGTCGAATTTCCCGCAGCCGTAGTGGGAAGAATGACGATGGATCTGGCCGACCCGACCGCTGCGCCGCAGCTGACCGAAGGCGGCAACACGGTCATCGCCGAACTGAAAAATCCGCTGACCGAATCGACCGAGGATAATCCGGACGGAAATTACGTATGGCTATTCCTGTGTCCGGGCAACATCAGCGGCGACGTCCGTTTCACGGCTTACGACGAGAACGGTTACCAGTCGGGAAGCCTCAGCGTGCCGATCGACAGAACGCTGGAAGCCGGACGGATCACGCCGGTCACGCTGACGGTTCCGGACGAACTGCCGGTCACGTGGCTCGACTTCTCGATCACGGGCAACAATCTCGGCGAAGAACCGAATTCTTTCACCGTAACGGCCCCGGACGGGGCGACGTTCCGCAACGGAACGAACAAACAGTCGTTCACGGTCAATGCGGAGAATAAATACATGCTCGGTTTCTACAACGAAGTGGACGGCCGGGCCAACGGCGACCTGATCCGCAACGGCGGTTTATCTTTTTCATACGATTCGGAACATGCCATCGTAACTTCACACAAGGCCGTCGATTTCACAGCGGAAGCCCACACTGAAATCAGCCTGACCGTACCGTATCTGTTTTATGAAGACTTCGGCGGAGCGGGCGGAAGCGACAGGAACAACAACACGGAAGACTTGGGAAAATACAACCTTACGGGCTGGTCGGCTTCCCGGTTCGGAATCCAGGCCAACACCTCGGCCATGATATTCGGTTACCTGGGATCATCCATTGTGACGGATCCCGACAAAGGAGACAATCACCGGGGGCGGATCGACACTCCCCACCTGACCGGTCTCAAGGAAGGCGCGAATGTCTCTTTGCTCGTTTCATACGACGTGGGAGGAACGAAAAAAAACGGAAACACAATACTGAATAAAACAACCGTCATGTATTCCAAATACGACTTCGGCACCGACACCAAGACGGGAACGATCAAAGGGGACGGCAATGCGATCGAGAACATATTTCTGACCGAAGAACCCGGTACGAACGGCAGTTATACGAATCTGCCTGTTCACAGGAACATCACCGTAACCGGATGCACCAACAAACACCGCCTATCGTGGAGAGCTTCATTTCGGGTAGACGGGCAAGGCTTATCCACGATAACAGCAGGCGATACCTACGTTTACATAGACAATATACGGGTTTCCATAAAATAACAGAACCAAACCAGCTAGGATAATGAAAAAAAGCAAACTTTTAACGATCCTGACCATAACGGCAATATGGGCCTCCGGCTGTTCGAAAGACGTCGGGTCCGGTCCGCAGGCGACAGGAAACGGCTCGGTCGGTTTCTACTGCACGATTTCACCGGCGGTAGACATCGCGGAAACCAGCAAAGCAGATACCCGGACGCTACCCGCCGAATATATCCCGGGTACGGAAAACTTGCGGCTGGAAATTTCGAGCGGCATCGGCACCGTCGCTTCGTACGACGTAATGTCCGACTACGACCAGCCGTTGCTACAGGCGGGCGACTATCAGGCCGATTTTTCTTACGGAAATCCGGATACCGAAGGAGAAAACGCCGGTTGCTTCAAGGGAACCAAACAATTTACCGTCGTGGCGCGCAAGACCACGACCGAGCAGGTTTCGCTGTCGCTGGTCAACTCGGTCTATTCGCTGAGCTGTTCCGAATGGTTCAGGCAATATTATACCGATTACGACCTGACCGTCCGCACCGAATCGGGCTTCCGGTCGGGCTTTTCCGGATCGACCGCAAAACCGCTTACCGGCACGCTCCCCGTTTTCGTGAAAGCGGCCACCAAACTCTTCCTGAGCGGTTCGGCGACGAAAACCAACGGCGTGAAAGTAGAATTCCCCGAAACGGAAATCGGCACGACCGCGGCCCGGACATGGCATACGATCCTGCTCGACGCAGGGGCGGTGGGACAGGCGAGCATCACCGTTTCGCTCGACGACTCCCCGATCGAAATCAAAGAGGTGGACGTGGAACTGAACCCCGACGCCTGACCGAAAACGAAACAATAAAAAACTGACACGATATGAAAACCTTTACCTTAGTAACGCTGACGGCAATGACGCTGATGCTGTCCGGCTGCAAGGACGAATCGGTCGATTTCGGCGGCAACGGCGACGGAGGCGACCCGCAGACGGAAACGGGCTATCTGGTCATGTCCGCGATGAGCGTTACGGTGGCGGACGATGCCGAAGTAATCCCCTACTCCAACGGCACGAAAGCGGCGATGACCCGTGCAGCGGGTTCCGTTTCGGAAGCCCCCGACAACTACAAGGTGAGCATCCGCAACGCCAAAACCGGCGAACAGACGAACCACGTCTATGCAAACCTCAAAAAAGCGGAAAACCAGCGTATGCCGCTGACACCGGGCTCCTACACAGTCTCCGCCGAATCGCCGGATTACGCCGACTACATGGCCGGCACGACCTATGCCGACTGGGAAAAACCGGTTTACGCCGGTTCGGTGACCAAAAGCGTGATCAAAAACAACGAAACGACGGTCGACGATCTGGTCTGCACGCTGGCGAACATCCGCACGACGGTAACTCTCACGCAGGATCTCCAGAAGTTGTTCATGTCCGACGCCGATGCAGAAGCCGCGGGTAAAGAGAAGCTGGCGGTCACGTTGTCGATCGGCGACAACGCGCTGGTTTTCGACCGCGAGGCGGCCAACGCCGGCAAAGCGGGCTATTTCAAGGCGGTCGAAACGGCGAATACGCTGAAAATCCTGTTATCCGGCCAATATAACAAAGCGCCCGGCGACGCGACGCCCGAATACGTGACGGTCAACTGGTCGAAAGAGATCACCAACTGCAAGGCCGGACAATGGCGCAAAATCACCATCAACGTACTGAACGCCAACGAAGGGAACGTGCAATTCCAGATCACCGTCGAAAACTGGGTGTACGACCAGAAGATCGACGTCGACGTGATGCGACTGTACGCCTTCGCCGAGGAGACGATCCCGGACGAAGATATCTCCGACGAAGGATCGCCGGTTGTGACGCTCGACGGCAAGGACATCGCGCAGGGGTACACCATTTCCGGGTCGATGTACGACGAGCTGCTCGGCAAATGGACGGAAAACCTGAAAGCCGTCGTTACGCCGGAAGACGGCGCGACCGTCAAATCGGTCAACCTCGTCTTCGAGTCGGACAACGCCGACTTCCTGGCCGCCGTCGATGCCGCAGGATACAAGAACCGCACCGTACCCCTGTGGCCCGAGAACGAAGCGAACGCGCCGTATGTCGTGATGAAAGAGGCCTCTACCTCCGTACTGACGGCCACCGTGAAAGACGCCGGCATGTCGGGCTTCTATCAATACGAAGGAACGCATACCGCAAAATTCGTGACCGTCGATTCGAAGGGCCGCACTTCCTACACGAAACTGAATATCCGCGTGACCGAAAGCGGTTCCACCGAATCGGGACCGGGCATCGTATGGACAAACAAAAGCGGTTCGAAGACCTACGACTTCGACACCCGTTACAACCACATCGGCATGGAGATCCTGATCGGAGTGACCTCGCAAACCGGATTTACCGGCTTCACGGTGGACATCATCAGCGAAAACGTACTTCCGGCCAGCGAACTGGAAAGCGTAGGCCTGGCTTCGCATCTCGACCTGATCAATCCGGGAGAATTCCAGTCCAAACTGGAAGGATTCGGATTCCCGACCGGAGCGGCCGTGTCCGGACAGAAAACGTTGTCGTTCGACATCTCCGGATTTATGGATCTGCTGTCGCTGCTGAACAAGGAAGGCAACTGCGACTTCCGTCTGACGGTCACCGATGCGTCGGGCACCAATACGAAGACTATCCGACTGTATGTAACGAAAAATTAACCGGACAACGATACGAAGATGAAAAAACATATCAATCCCGTCATCGCGTTGATTTCCTGCCTGGCGCTGGCACTGGCATCGTGCGGTAAAAGCGATGCCGACGGCAGCCTGCCGACAAACGGACAGGGAATGCTGCAACTGAGTTTCGATATTCCCGGATACGGGGGACAATCCAAAGCCGCCGAATACGACGCACTGGCCATCAGCACGCTGCGGCTGTACAAAGTCGAACCGGACGGCCAGGGTGGCGCGACCGAAAGTTTGATCCGCAAATACAAGCCCGCCACCGACGTGCCCGCCAACCTTTACCTGGCCGCCGGGAAATACAAGGTAACCGTCGAAGCGGGCGACAACAGCGAAGCCTCCTTCACGCACAAGAGTTACGCCGGAGCGTCCGAGTTCGACCTGGCGGCGCACGAGACGAAGATCGTCCCGGTGGTATGCAAGGTGACGAACATCGTGGTACGTGCCGTATTCGATGCGACCATCACGCAGAAATTCGACAAAAGCCGCCGGCTTTACGTCTGCGCATCCGACGAATTTTCGCGGACGGACGCTGAAAACAACCTGGTTCCGACGCTGGAATATACGGAGGACACGGTAGGCTATTTCCTGTTGCCCGAAGGGACGCAGAACCTGAGCTGGGGATTTTTCGGCGAAAGTTCCGACCCGGAGATCGACAAGAACGGCACGAAAACCGGAAAAATCCAACTGCCGCAGCAAGGTATGCAGTACACGCTGACGCTCAAATATTCGAAAACCCCGGACGGTTACCTGACCGTGAACGTCAAAGTGCGGGAGTATGAGAGCGCGCACGACGACAGCTTCACGTTCAGCCCGCAACCGACGCTGACCGGGGACGGATTCCCGATCGGAAACGTTACGGGATACTATCTCGACCCGGTGAAGTTCAAAATCGCTTCGATCAACCCGCTCTCGTCGCTGAAAATGACGGCCGGGGGGCAGCAGTACGACGTCGTGGCCGGGGGCGCAGCAGTAGACGGAATCGCAGCGGAGGGAATCGCCTTCAAAAAAATCGACGAATACAACAGTTCGCTGTCGCTCGACGGCACTTTCTTCGCGAAACTGACCAGCGGCGTCAATGAACTGAGTTTCCTGATGACCGATACGGACAACAGCGAAGGCAAAGCCACGGCGCGCGTCGCGGTAGCCGGTGCGACGGGAGCTTCGTCGACCGACTTGTGGTTCGGCACGGCGAACCTGAACGCCATCGTCACCAACCCCTCGGGCACGGATATCAAGATACGTTACCGGATCGCCGGCACCGACGCCTGGACGGAACTGAACGCATCGAAAGGCGCGGACGGGTACACTTATACGGCCCAAGCGACCGATTTCAAAGCCGGCCGCACTTACGAATGCCAGTTGCTCGAAAACGGAGCCGAGAACGGAGCCGTGCGGAGCGTCAACACCGAAGCCGGCATCCAACTGCCGAACGCAGGATTCGAGGAGTGGCAGAAGTCCGGCAAGGCGTGGTATCCCTATGCCAGCGGCGGAACCGAATTCTGGGGTACGGGCAACCCGGGCGCCACTTCGCTCGGCGACAAATTCAATCTCACTACCGGCGAAGCCGACCCCCGACCGGGATCTTCCGGAACGACTTGCGCCAAACTGCAAACGCAATTCCCGAACATGGCGGGCATCGGTAAACTGGCCGCCGGGAATATTTTCGTCGGCTCTTTCGGCGCAGTGTCGGGCATGGGCGGAACCGTCAACATGGGACGTCCTTTTACGTTCAACGCAAAGCCGACCGGACTCAGAGTATGGTACAAATGCAACGTCGGCAGCGGCGACAAGGGGCGGATCTTCGTCTGCCTGATCCGGATGACCAAAGCCGGAGCCACCTGCCACGTGGTGAACACGAACGATGCCGACGAAACGGCCTTCTCGCCCTCGGACGAATTCCTCTATACCCAAAAGTCGGACGCTTCGACGCTGGAAGGCCACATCCTCGGTTACGGCGACCTGATGATCGAATCGTCGGTAGCGCAGTGGACCGAAGTGACCATCCCGATCAACTACCGCGAACAGTACAATTCCGAAAAACCAAACGTTCTGATGGTAACGGCGTCGGCCAGTTACCGGGGCGACTATTTCGAGGGAAGCACCGACAGTAACCTGTTTCTGGACGATGTCGAATTTATCTATTAAATCATAGCATGAAAGGAGGAATCTTCACCCTGATCCTGCTATGTCTGTCCTGCCCGGGGCGGATGCTGGCGCAAGAGTCGCCGGCATCCGCTCCGGCGGCGTATGAGGCCGCGGATAGAGCTTCCGGGCAGCCGTTGAAAAAAGAACGCGGGCTCATCAGCTATCCAACACGTTCGTTCCCAAAGGCCAGTGGGTCGCCGGAATGACCGCTTCCTTTTCGACGCACTCGAACAAAGACTACACGTTCGTCGTGATCGAAGGAATCAACTCGGAAGGGCATACCGTGAAGATCGCCCCGGTATTGGCCTACGCCGTAGCGAACAATATGGCCCTCGGCGCCCGGTTCACCTACTCGCGCACCTACTTGCGGATCGACAGCGGCAGCATCCAGCTCGGCGACGACGACACCGGCATCGACCTGAAAGTAGATTCGTACTACTCGCTGAAGCATGTCTACGAAGGGGCGCTGATTTGGCGGCAGTATATCCCGCTGGGCAACAACAAGCGTTTCGCACTGTTCAACGAGATGCAGTTCGCCATCGGCGGCTCGCAGGCCAAGTTCGCATCCGGTTCTCCGGTAAAGGGAACTTACGAACGGGGTTGTTGCTGTCGCTGGGTATTTCGCCCGGGCTGGTCGCATTCGCCACCAACAACATGGCCTTCGAGGTCAACGTGGGCGTCATGGGGATCAGTTACAGCAGCATCAAGCAGGTGCACAACCAGGTAACCGTCGGTAAACGGTCGAGCAGCATGATGAATTTCAAGGTCAATATTTTCTCCATCGGCCTCGGGGTGGCGTTCTATCTTTAATTCGGCAGACACGATGAAAAAACGAATCCTTTTTCTCAGCATACTGGCCGGACTCGGCGCCGTTTGGTCGCCCGCGGCAGCGGCTTCCCCCGAAACGCCCGCAGCCGAAAACGATACGGTCGCCTTGTCCCCCGTCCCGCAGGCTGGGTTGCAGCCCGCAGAATCCGCAACGGCCCAAACCAAACCGTTTTTACCCACCCGTCGTCGCATCGACCGGGAGATCAACAAGATCAAGTTCGTCTACAAAGGCGAGATGGCGGCCGGTATCACCGTTTCGTACGGCACGTTGTCGAGCGACGATACCGACTACATGCTGATCCTCGACGGGATCAACCTCAGCGGCAGCATCTTTACGGTCAACCCGTCGTTCGGCTACTTCATCAAGGACAACCTGAGCGTCGGCGCCCGTTTCGGCTATACGCAGATGGAAGGCAATCTGGGAAGCGCCACGCTCGACCTGGGCGAAGTCAACGACGTGAACATGTCTTTCGCAAACGTCAGCCTCAAGAGCCACTCCGCTTCCTACGGGGCGTTCCTACGTTCGTACGCCGGGATCGATGCCAAAGGCCATTTCGGGTTCTTCGCCGAACTGGAGTTCGCGGTCAAGACCGGTTCGACGAGCCTGGCCTACGAATCCGACGGAAAGATGAAATACACCAACAGCGACAACCTGCAGTTCCGCTTTTCGTTCAATCCCGGCGTGGCCGTCTATATTTTTCCCAACGTGTGCGGCACGCTCTCGTTCGGACTCGGAGGAGTCCAGTTCAACAAAGTGACGCAGAAAGACCCCGAAGGAAACGTCGTCGGAACCCGCCACGCCTCGAAAATGCTTTTCCGCCTGAACTTGGCCAACATCCGGATCGGGCTGAACATACACCTGTAAACGATACCATGATGAACATTCGACGCTACTGTATCCTGTTACTGACGCTGACGCTGGGGGCCTGTATCCGCAACGACATCCCGTATCCGGTCGTATCCATCGACATCCTGTCGGTACAGGGCGAGGGCTTCACCTGCGAAAGTTCCGACATCGACACCAAAAACCGGATCGTCACCCTGCACCTGGACGAGACGACCGACATCAGCCGGGTTCCGATCAGCGAAATAACGATTACCGAGGGAGGACGTTCGTCGATTCCGCTGTCGGGCGAATTCGACCTGCGGGCCGACCTGTCCGTCGTTCTGTCGCTCTACCAGGACTACGACTGGACACTGCGGGCCGACCAACCGATCGAACGCTTTTTCACGGTCGAGTCGCAGATCGGCGCCGCCGAATTCGACCCCGACAAACGAATCGCCCGCGCGTACGTCCCTACCGGAACCGACATGCAGCACATCCGGATCACCCGACTCAAACTCGGCCCGAAAGACATCACGACCATGACCCCCGCGGCCGAAGAACTGACTTCGTTCGAAACGTTCCGGTCGGTAGAAATCAAATACCACGACTTCACCGAACAATGGATGTTGTACGTCGTTCCGACCGAAGTGACCGTGCAGTTCACGCAGACCGACGCCTGGTCGCGGATCATCTGGCTCTATGCCGAAGGACGCAGCGGCGCGGCGCTCGGATTCCGTTACCGCAAACAAGGCGACGCTCAGTGGATCGAAGTGCCCTCCGACAAGATCCAGGTGTCGGGCGGGGCGTTCCATACCCGCATCGCCGGGCTGGAACCCGAAACGGCCTACGAAGTGGTGGCTGTTTCGGACGACGACCTCTCGCCGGTAACGACGCTGACGACCGATCCCGAAGCCGTACTGACCGGCGGAGGGTTCGAAGAATGGTGCACGGAAAAAGACATCGTCTACCCGGGTCCGACCAGGGACGGGGCCTACTGGGGCACGGGCAATACGGGCGCCGCCATTGCCGGCACGACGCTGACCGACAAAGTCGCCGAAACGCGGCCGGGCAGCCCGGGGCAATACGCCGCCCGGCTCGAATCGAAACTCGTCGGCATCGCCGGAGTAGGCAAGCTGGCCGCAGGCAACCTGTTCGTAGGCAAGTATATAGGTACCCGGGGCACGAACGGCATCGTCGGCTTCGGCCGCCCGTTCACGCTGCGGCCCACCGCACTGCACGGATGGGTAAAATATACCTGCGGAAACATTACCGACGTCGGCACGACCCAGCCCCCGGGAATGACCATCGCCAAAGGCGATCCCGACAACGGAATCATTTATTTCGCGCTGGGCACGTGGACTCCCCAGGAATACGGCGTCTGCGAGAAAGAGGACGGCGATCCGCTGGTCGGTACCGACGAGATACCGATCTGCATCGACACGCGGGACAAAAACACCTTCTTCAACCCGAACAGCCCGGCGGTAGTCGCTTACGGAGAACTGGTATTCTCGCAATCCACCGAAGGCTGGCAGGAGTTCACGATCAAACTGGAATACAACGCGACGAACATCGTTCCGACCCACCTCGTACTGGTATGCTCGGCCTCAAGATACGGGGACTACTTCACCGGTAGCCGCGACAGTAAAATGTGGGTCGACGATTTCGAACTGATTTACGACGAATAACGGACGGCGGGCAGTTGCGTCCGGCGAAAAATGCCGGGAAAATAAGGCTTACGGAATATCCCGTAAGCCTTATTTTATAATCCGTCCGCCATTATCGCAATTTCTACATAAAACTATTTGGTAAAACCGAATTATATAAATAACTTTATAAAACGAAGGCATCATTAAAAAACCGCGCCGGCATGACAAAGCGACTTTTTTTCAAAAGTATTTTATTGATCGCCATATCGTGGACGACGACGACGCTTTGCGCGAAAGGGGAAAAATCTTCGGCCGCGGACAGTCTGCCGCGCCTGACGGCACGGATAGACTCCTTCTTCGAAAGGCAGCGGTCGGCGCACATGGAAAAACTGTGGCTGCACCTCGACAAGCCCTATTATGCCGCAGGCGACGAAATGTGGTTCAAAGCGTACCTCGTCGACGCCGTGAACCACTGTAGCGACACCTTGTCGAACTTTATCTACGTCGACCTGATCGGCCGGAAAGGAGAAATCGTATTTTCAAAAAAAGTCAAACGCGACCGGTACGGATTTACCAATAATTTCATAATTCCGGCAACATTTCCGACAGGAGACTATACTCTTAGAGCATACACCGGATGGATGCTGAATTTCGATCCGGCATTTTTCTTTCAAAAAAACATCCCGATCGGAAACCCGATTGCAGACCAGATCGACGCGGAAATCAGCTATACCGATCTGAGCGCAGCAAAAAAACAGGCCGTCGTACGATTCCGTGACGAAAACGACAGGCCGTATTCCGACATAAACATCCAGTTCAAAATCTTCGATAGGAACGGGAAGCGTCTCTCTTCGGGACAGCAAAGAAGTTCCGCCACAGGCTCCATTTTCGCCGAACTGCCCGTAATCTCGGCCTGCGAGGGCGGCCGTATAGATCTGGAGATTGACAACGACCGGATGTATTACAAACGCACGTTTTTCTTTCCAGGCAGTTTTTCCCCTTTCGGCATACAGTTTTTCCCCGAAGGCGGGGATCTCATCGCAGGACAACCGCAACGGATTGCTTTTAAGGGAGAAAGTTCGGACGGCTCTCCGATATCGTTCAGCGGAACCGTATTCGGCAGCAACGGCGACACCGTTGCAAGAATCGTAAGCGAGCACGACGGAATGGGCGTATTCACGATGTCGCCCCAAAGCGGACAAGACTACCGGGCCGAAGTGACCGCTTCGGACGGAAGAAAATTGCGGACGCAATTACCCACCGTAAAAGAGGATGGATATGCCATCGTCGTCTCCCAGTCCCCTCGGGAAATACGATACAAGATCGCCGCCGCTCCCGGATCGACATGCGATTCGATGATTCTCGTGACTCACGTACGCGGAATCTGCACGGCAATCGTATCCGTCGATTCCGGGAATCTCATCGGAGGATGGCCGACCGATTCTCTTCCAGAAGGAATCCTGCACCTAATTCTGCTCGACGCCCGGGGAAAGCCCCGCAGCGAACGACTCGTTTTCGTCTCTCATCCCCACCAGAGGGAAGTATGGTCGATCGCTCCTGATAAACCGAAATACGGACGCAGGGAACAGGTTCACGTCCGGATCGCGCTTACCGATGCCAACGCGATTCCGCTCGAAGCAGACTGTTCCGTCAGCGTCACCGACAGCAATTCCGTAAAACCGGACTCCCTTTCCGACAACATCCGGTCGAACCTGCTACTGAGTTCCGACCTCAAAGGACACGTCGAGAACCCGGGATATTACTTCTTAAACGACGCTCCGGATACCCGACGCCGGCTGGATATGGTCATGATGACCAACGGATGGAGAAGATTCGACCTGAACAAAATCAACGACACCGCCCGGTTCCGGCCGACGCAACCCGTAGAGCGGGACTTGTTCATCAGCGGGCACGTCAAATGGATCGTAGGGATGAAAGCCAAAAACGCCCCGGTCATAGCCGTATCGTCGGGAAAAAACGGAATCATTTCACAATCCGTAAAAACGGACAAAAAAGGCGATTTCCGTATCGGAGGACTCGAATTCCACGACACGGCAAAATTTTTCGTCTATTCGCAAACGGCAAAAGGAAAACCCATGCAGGGAATAGAAATCGACAGCTACTATTCTCGGCCCGGATTCGAAAGGATGCATCCGTTTACGGAACGCACTTCCGAACAAAAAAAGGAACAGGAAATCTACCTGGAAAATGCGAAAGAAAAATACTATATCGAGGCGGCAAGAAAATCTATTACCTCAAAGGAGCCGTCGTGCGGGGAATCGACAAAAGACGCCCCAGAATATCGGTACAGGGTACCCTGTACGACTCTGCGAGATTATCCATGTTCAAACCCATCCCGTTGCCGCATTTCATGGCCAGAACCTTTCAGATGAATACGCGAACAGGGATGAGAAGCCCGACCTTTTATTCGCAATACAACGGATTTACGACCCGGGATGCCTCTTATGTAAAAATCGACCATAATGGGCAGGCTCTGGTCGTAGAGGCGGTACTCAAACCAGAAGCGGAATTACAGCGAAGGGCGCGGGCCGTCGGAGCGGAAATCTGTAAAATGGCCGGTTATGCCGAAAGCGTACAATTCTATTGCCCGATTTACAGCCTGCCTCAAATGCGGGAGAGCGAAAAACCGGACGTCCGGACAACCGTTTATTGGAATCCCACCCTGAAAATCGGCTCCGACGGCACGGGCGATATCTATTTTTATACGGACGACAACGACTCGCCCCGGTACGACATCGCGATCGAAGGCGTCACCCGGGACGGAAAACCCTGTAAGTATTGGGGCCGCCTGCAATGACCTTACACCCGAAACGAAGCGGAAACCGAAAAAACGAATTCAGTTTCCGCTTCCTGATCCCGGATAGCGGCGGTGCCTCGAATACGGAACCGGATTTTTGTACCGCACCCGCGCAACGACCGTCAGCAACACAAAAACAACGACAACCGCCACCGTGACGGTCAGCGCAGAGCCGAAAGCGAATGCCCCCGCATAGCTGTGCATGCCACCGAGAAAATAATTCACCCCGAAGTAAGTCATCAGCACCGCCCCGAACGCCCACAGACAGTAAGCGTGAAAAAACAGCGGATCACGAAACCGGACAATGCTCCGTCCATGCAACGGCAAGGCATACAGCATCAGCGTAACGAGCGCCCACACCTCTTTCGGATCCCAACCCCAGTAACGGCCCCACGACGCATTCGCCCATACGGCTCCGATAAAAATACCGGCGACCAGCAGGAAAACGGCCGGATAAAGCAACAACCGTCCGGTCAGTTGCAACCTGCACAGCAGAACCGTTCGTTTCGCCGCAGCATCCGAACGGACGACGGACGCAAAGATCAGCGCGGCCGTCCCGTTCAACATAATCAATCCGAACAGCGCATAGGACGCCATGATCAGCGACACGTGCAGGCTGAGCCAAGGCGAACGGAGCACCGGCACGAGCGGCGTGATCTGCGGGTTGGTCATCCCGAGCCATGCCACCAGCAGCGCAAATCCCGACAACAACAACCCCGAAGCCGTCACGATCGGGAAACGCCGCCGGAGTCCGAGCGCAATCAGCAGCACGCACCAGGCGACGAACAGCATCGTCTCGTATCCGTTGCTCAGCGGCAGGTGTCCGGCCGTATAGCTCCGCAGCGCGAGCGTTGCGGTCAGCGCCACTGCCGACAGAATCAGCGGAACGAGAAATATCTTTTCGACCCATCGTCGCCGCCTTCCGGCAGCAAGGCTCCACACGAAACGAACGAACGCCAGCAGGCCGAAACAAAGGTTGATTCTGCAAAGCAGCGAAACCGGATCGAACCGGTTATACCACAACTCGGCGCGAAGCCGCGCGTCCGGCAGAAACCGTTCGCCGTCCCGTTCCCGCTGAAAAGCGTCCGTTTTGTCGATCAATTTCCGGATGTCGGCATCACGACCGCTTTGCACGGCCTCGTACAACAACGGGAAAATTCCTTTGATAAAAACCGAATCGCCCCGCGGCAAACCGCGGACGGAATCGGTCGGCGCAAACCAACGCACACCGTCTCCGACGACGACGGGGAACAACTTCAGCATCCGGCCGGACTGGAGCATCGCTATCAATTGCACCTTTTCGTCCGCTTCGACAAACGCTTTCAGCGCAGAATCGTTCCGATCAGCCGGAAGACGGAGCATTCCGGCCAGCCGGTAATCTCTTCCTGTGCCGAAAAAATCGACCAGAGCAGCCGTTTTTCCCGACCCGATCGACCTGCGCACAGTGTCTTGCCCGACCCGGATCATCCGCTCGAACTGCCACTGTTCCGGATAAAAAATCCAGCCGGCGAGCACCTGTTCGGCCGAGAACCCCCGATAAGACGGTTTTCCGTAGATTTTCAGCGTAAAATCGCGGGCGAACGTCTGTACCGGCGCGATCCGCCCGTCGTACAATATGCGCAGCCGTCCCAGCGCATCGGCAGTTTCACGGCTCAGTGTCGCCGGAGCGGCCGCCGCTCCGTATGCGCCGAATACAAAAAACAACAGGCAACCGGTCCGCCGAAGCAACGGATGACGGAGCAGCCGGCGGAACCCCGACCGTTTCGAGCACAACGTACCGATCATCGAAAACCCGAGCAGCAGATAACCGGCATAAGTAACCGGAATGCCGTACGGGTCCCGGTTGACCGACAGAATGCTCCCGCGCAGGTCTTCGTCGAAAGACGTTTGGTAAAAACGGTAACCCCGGTACGACAGCACGCGGTTCATCGACACGACGGCGGCGCGGGTATCCTGTCCGTCGACCACCGTCACCCGGCTGAGGTAGTCCGCCGGAGCCTGCGTTCCCGGATAGCACGCAATTTCGAACCGGTCGAGCCGGAGTCCGAACGGAAGCGACCGCGACTCGGCGGACGTTTCGCAGAAATAAGCGTTTACGGTTCTCCCCTCCCGCAGATGGACGTATCCTTTCCGCGCGGTCATAAAGGTCAGCAACGCCCCGAGTAAAATCAAACCGAATGAAAAGTGCAGCGCCGCGGCGGCCGGGCGGCCGGCAACTGCCCGGCCCGCGACGACCGTCAAGGCCGAAACGGCCAGTAAAGCCCACCACAGGACGAACCATCCGCTGTGATAGATCGTCCGGGCGGCGAATTCGGTTCCTTCCGCTTTTTCGACGAAAGTCGCGGCGGCCAGACAGAGCGTCATGCCGACGAAAAGCGCGAATGCGAACCGGGTAAGCGCTCTCATCGGCTAAAGCGGAGCGAACTGCGGATTGCACTCCTGCCGAACGGCAATGCATTCCGTTTCGATCAGCCATCCGGGGCGGCAGACCGGAGCATGCACGAACACCCTGGGAACCGGTCCGAACCGGTCGTCGAATATCTTCCGCACCGCCGGATAGTCGGTCGCATCGCGCAGATAGACGATCATTTGAGCCAGGTCGTCCGCCGACGCCTCCCCCTCGGCGAGCAACGCTTCGACGTTTTCGAGCATCCGCACGGTCTGGCCCGCGATGTCTTCCGGAGCCACGATCTCTCCCCGGTTATCGATACTGGCCGTTCCGGACAGCAGGACATGGCTGCGGTCGCCGTACCGGACGCGCACCCCCCGCTCGAACGTCACGCCGTACTCGTAGGTCGGATTCAGATAATCCCGGGCATGCAGGTAAGTCTGTTGTCCGGGTTGCAGCCCCTGCACGGCGTAAGCGTCGAACAGGACGGTGCATCGCGGGTCGCTGTGACGGCCTTCGATCCCGGTACTCGTAATGTAATGGGTCTGCGGCGTCAGTCCATGCCGTTCGAAAAGCCCGCGACGAGCCCGGACGACTCCCCCGTAATTGACGTCCACGTTCTGCACAAAAAACCAGGTGCGGACGCAATCGTTCTCCAACGCGCATCCGAGTCCGGCCAGCAAGTCCGCGTAACGCGCCAGCAATGTCTCGGTCTGATCGGCCGAAGCGCCGCACAGGGAGGTTCCCCCCGCTGTCCAAATATGCCGGTAACCGTTATGATCGGCCGTGACTCCGGACGGAATCGCAGCGACTTCGACATCCGACTGTAGGTAGACCCACAGCGCAATCTTACCGCCGTCGAGCGGAGGCTGCTGCACGACGGAAGTCGCACAGGGCGGATAGGGCTTTTCCCCGGCCCGCAACACGGCGATCTGATTGGCCGCATCGCTCAGAAAATAGCGTTTGAAAACGGGACGCAGCTCGCCGCCGTAACTCGACAGCAAGTAAAAATAAGCGGCGGAAATATCCCCGAACTGCTTGGCGAACGGGGCTTGCGTATCGGTCACGTGCAGCATCGCATGGCATTCGCCGATACCGCCGCTGCGTTCGAAATATCCGATCTCGATGCGCACATCGCTATAAAACAATACTTTGCTTGAAAAACACATAGGCATAGGGTTAATTCTGCGGGCATCCTTTTTCGATCCATACCCGCAATAGGTTGATGTCTTCGCTCCGCGTAACCAGGCCGGTATGCGGATAGGCGACCGCCCCTTCGGCAGTCAACACGTCCAACAGAAAGCTGCCGTCGGGATCGGACGGTTCGACGCGCGGCTTGTCCGAGTGCGTCGCGGGCACGCCGACCAGCGAGCGGTAGCTGTCTCCTTCGGTCAGCAGCAAGCCGCCTGCCCCGCTGGTTCCCTGATGGCACGAAATGCAGTTATATTGCTGAAAAACCATCCGCTGAATGCGGTCGTACTCCAGCAGGTCGATCTGAACGGCCGGCAGATCGACGTCCGACGTCCGGTCATCGTCGAGATCGTATTCGAAAAACGTATGAACGACCTGGCGGCCCGAATTGATCAGGCTGAACCGTACCGAACGAGCCTCGTCGGGCACGTTGTCGATCGACAACTGCACTTTTTCTCCGTCGGCCGGCTTCAACACGTTGACCGACGAAAGCGCCGACGTGCCGTCGGCGGCGAAAACTCCGAAAATCAGGTCGTACTGTTGCGGAAAAACTTCCGGATTGAGCAGTTCGAACGTTCCGCGTACGGCGACTCCCCCATCCGCCGTTTTGTCCTTCTCGAAAATATCCCCGCTGTCGCAAGAAACCGCAAACAGCGAACACAGGACGGCAGCCCAAACCGGGCGACGATATCGTTTATTCATTTCGGCGCATCGTTAGAATGAAAACTGCAGCATGACCATGGCCGTATGCTGGGCGAGTCCCAGATCGTCGAGCTCGCGCGCATCCTGCGTCGCATGCCCCCAACGACCGAGGAACTGGTACATCGCCTGCAGTTTCAGGTTATACCCCATGATATAATAGTTCAGTCCGACGGCCGGCATGTTCAGGAAACCGTCCGTTTCGGTCGAGTTGCGGTCCATGAAATCCCACCGCAGCGCAGGCTGCAACTTCCGGGTCACGAAATAACCGACCTGAGCGTATCCCCCGATGTAACGGTAAGTATGGTTCACCCGCTGCCGCTTGACCAGATCGGAACTCAGGTAATAGGCTTCGGCCGACAAGTAAAGCCGATTTTTGAGGTAAGTGAATTCGAAGCCGAGCCGCAGATCGTTGGTCGTCTGCCAGTTAGCCTCTACGTTATACGAAGCCGACAGCGCGAACATGATCTTATCGTTATGCAAGTCGTCGATACGGCCCTGATGCGACGGGATCGGGCCTTTGGGCATATAGGCCACCCGAGCGGCATACAGCAGCGACGGAATGCCCAGGTCGTCGCTGAGCGTTTTCTGGGCCAGGTTCACGTCGATGCCCGTACCGTTGAACACGCCCAGGTTGTATTCCCATTTGCCGCCGAGCAGGCCGTGCATCATGACGCCCAGGTCGAAGCCGGTAGCGAAGGTCGGCGGGGTCGAGTTCAGGCTGCGGTCCATATAGACCGACGAAGTGAGCGAAGTGGGCAGCATCGGGAACAGCGTTTCGCCCAGCGTCACCAGGTAAGCCTGGCTGAACGGCGTCTTGAACTTACCGACGCGGAACCGGATCTGGTCTTTGAGATTCACGTCGACCCACGCCTGCTGGAGCAGCGCCCCGCCGGTTTTGGCCGCATTCAGCGTCAGATTGAAGGTCAGTTTATTGAAAGCCCGGCCCGAGAAACCCAAAATCGCATACGGGATCTCGAAACCGCTGTTCGCCACGTTGTCCTGGTCGTCCAGGCCGAGTTGTTCGTCGTCGTACCAGTTGAATTTTCCGGCGGTTTGCAGCAGCACGTAAGGCTTCAGCATGAAATCGCCCGCCTTGGTCTGAAAACTGAATCCTTTTTTGCCCCCCATCGGGATCACGGCGCTTTCGATGTATTTGTCCGCGTCGTCGTATTTGTCCGCAGCGACTTCGGCCTGCTTGATCTGGGCCGTCGCCTGAACGGCCGCTGCACATAGGGTCAGTAAAAATATAATTTTTATCTTCATGTCGATAGTGTTCGGTTGTCGTTTACAATGATTCGAGGAACTTGATCAGCGCGTCGCGGTCGTCCCGCGACATCCGGGCGAACAGTTCGCGCGACACGGCGCCTTCGCCCCCGTGCCACATGATCGCCTCCTTCAGGTTGCGGGCGCGGCCGTCGTGCAGAAAATAGGTATGCTGATTGACCCGTTGCTGCAGACCGATCCCCCACAACGGCGTCGTGCGCCATTCGCAGCCCTGCGCCAATCCCGACGTATAATGGCTGTCCAGATCGGGTCCCATATCGTGCAGCAGGAAATCGCTGTACGGATGGATCGTCTGATTGGCCAGCCACGGCAGTCGGGTTCCGTTGATAAGCGCCGGAGCGTCCTGCCGCGTATGCAGCGTGGGAACGTGGCACAGGTCGCAGCGGGCCCGGTAAAACGCCTTCTCGCCCTGCTGCACGACCGGATCGTCAACATTGCGGCGCGCCGGAACACCCAGCGCATGCAGGTAGAAGTCGACGTGTTCCATATCCTGCGTCGAAATCTGTATCCCGTAATGACTGTATCCGAGCATCTGCGACTGCCCTTCGGCCACTTCCAGCGGATAACGGTCGTTCGTGACGCCCAGGTCGGACGAAAATCCCAGTTCGATCGTCAGGTCGGCATGCTGCGCCTTATTGCCCGACACGCCGATATACTGCCGGCCGCGCTCGGTAATGTAGTTCAGCCGGCCGGAAATCCCGTATTCGGGATAGTTGCTGCGTCGGGCGAGCTCTTCGAGCTCGATCGGGTCAAGCGCCATCATCTGCCCCATGCCGACATGGCGCAGCGGAATGCGGACGTCGACGATCAGATCCTGCGGAGCGATGCTGTCGGCATACCAAGCCGAAACGGAATAGGAAGGCGTAATCAGCGAATACTTCTCCCCGTCGGGAAAAGCGTAGGTCTCCTCGGTGTATGAAACGGAAAGTTTCCCCTCCGGTTCGACGCCGGTGATCGCTTGATCGTGCAGCACACGGCCGTAATTGCGGAAAAAGCCTCCGTTTTTCTTCGTAATGTAGATCAGGTGCGACGAGAAGCCCCCGCTACCGGTGCCGCCTTCCGAATAGAGCGTCGGATAAGTTCGTCCGGCATTCGAATGGCAGCTTCCGCACGACGAACCGGCGTAAAGCGGCCCTTTGCCGCCCTGCGTGGGATCGTCGCCGCTGACGCGCGGATTGTCGTACAGCGCGTCCCCCCGGTAGAAACGGGTATTCAGGTTACCCGTCACCCAGCCGGCCGGCGTATCGTAGGCCGTTACGCCCGACTGATAAACGGTGGATATACCGGCCGATAACGTACGCGAATCGGCGACATTGCCATATTCGTCGCGGATCTCGTAAAAATCGCCGTCTTTACATGCGGAAAATGTGACGACGCATAGCAACGCCGTCACATAAACCGAATGCTTCTGTATAAAAGCGGACATAACCTTGCGTATGAAAAAGTTCTGTTCTCTTCCGGAATTACTCGGCGAGTACCTTCCTGTTTTGCCCGTCTTTGAACAGAAGCAGTTCGATCGTGTGGAATCCGCGAACCGACTCGCTGCCGATCGCCGCGATGTACTGTTCTACGGTAGACAGGTTCTTGTTGGTTATGATCGTAGCGATATCCTCCTGATCCAGCGGCCAACTGTCCATCGACGGGTCGAATCCGAGTCCCGTCTCTTCGCCGGCGGGACCGAACAGTACGGCTTCGCTCTGTTCCCAGGGCACGCGCATCGCACGCCATGCGGTGCAGGCGGCATCGACTTTGGCCTGACTCTTATTGTCGGCTTGCAGGGCCTGCATCGCCTTGTAAAGCGTCCAGGCTTTCTCCTTCATATCCTTGTAGGTGGGAGTTACGACCTGGTCGGCATACTGGGTCAGTATCGACGTGAAATCGTAGTCGCCCGCATCGCGGAACGCGCCGAGCAGCTCGCCTTCGGTCAGTTCGGTCAGATCGGCGCAAGCCTCGATCGCGGCATCCACCTTCGTTCCGGTCAGATTATTACGGAAAGGCGACTGCATACTTTTGATCGCATTGTAAGCTCCGTCGATCGCCGCGGTCATCCGTGCGTCCAAGTCGGCATTCCGGCTCTTGACATAGGCCGAAATGCTATTCGCATGGGCTGCGTCCCCGATCGCTCCGATCCGACCGGCGTATCCGTTTTTAATGCTGATGATGTTGTCCGAATAGTCGGTAATCGAGTTCCAGCTATACCACGATTCAACCTGCAACACGGCTTCCGCCGTTTTGCCGTCTTTGGCCAACGTGTTCGGATTACCGATCTTCGAGGAGCCGACTTCGTTCGAAATGTTGGCGAAACCGTCGACGAGGATCGTCCGGATCGCATCGACGCCGCTGGTGAATTTAGCGTTGCCCGCATTGGCCGTTCTCATGTACTCGGCGTAACCGTTCGCGCCGACAATCGTATTTTTTGTGAAAAAGTCGCGGCCGATCCGTTCCCAATCTTCGTCCGGAATCCCCGTCGGACCGTTCCACGCAGCCCACAGGCCGATACAGTCGTCGAGCAGTTCCGACGACACGGCCGTCGCGTAGTTGATCCACTCGGACGTCATCGCATAACTCTCCAGTTTGGAAGCGTTGCTGCCGCCACCGCCGTTTCCGCCGCCGTCGCCGCCGTCTTCATTCTTACTGCATCCCGTCGCTCCGATCAGTGCGGCCAGCAAAGCCGCACCCATCCATTTCGTTTTCATTCCGTACATGATTATTTAAAATTAAAAGTTTGATATTCATTTATTTGGAGCAAAACCATCCTGAATAAGCCACCGTCAGACCAAACGTATCTTCGCTGTTGTACCGGTCGCCGCCGATCCGGCGGTACGAGTAGTCGAATTTGATGACCAAGTCGCGGATCGGAAAATAGTTGAGCCCTACGGTAAACACATCGCGTTTGTAACGCGGCAACTCCTGCGCTCCCCGCTCGATCTTCTGACCGGTATTGTAGTATTCGTAACGCACGAAAGGAAACAGTCGGTTGTTCGTGCGGGCAAAAGAGAGCACGTCGTATCCGACCTCGGCGCCGTAAGCCATGGCAGCCTTACCGAACGGCGTGATCGGATAACCCGTGCTATTGAAATACTTGCGGTTGATATCGTAAATCGCCTTGGAATCCGAAACGGTTCCGTACAGGAAATTACCCCGCGCGATCAAGTTGCGTCCCACGTACTGCGCATCGAACGAACCGATCGCCACCGTTCCTTTCACGCCGGTCATCGCATAAGGCTTCGACGAGTTTTTCGCCGTATTGCCGCAGTAACCCGACACGGCCAGCCGGAGGTCGCGCACGCCGGAATATTCGACCCGCGCCGCAACGGCCGGATTGGTCATTTTCGAAATCTCGAAAATCTTCTGCCGTCCGCTTCCGACCCAATTCTCCGACGAGAAACCGTTCGGGTCGAGTCCGCTGACGAGCATCATCTCGTAACGGAAGTCCCCCAGGTAACCGAGTACGGAAACGCCGGTCTCGTGCCAAGTCAACGGCAGCAACGAAGTTTCGCTCTCGGGCCGCACCGTCCCGAAAAAGAGAGTCGGCTCATGGTGCGAGTTCGTCAACCCCACCGGTACGATCATATGGCCGATCCGCAGGTTGAACGCATTCGAAAAATGTTTCGTGATATGAAGCTGTTCCAGAGCCACTTCACCGCCTTTTTCGATCTCGGTTTCGATCTCGCCGCCCTCTTTATTGTACTCGATTTCCTTGGTCGCACCGGTTCCGCCGTGCTCGAACTCAACCTCGGTACCCAGGTACCACCCTTTGCCGAAGTGATAATCGAATGCAAAGACGGCCCGGGGCAACGACACCTCGGCGCGGTTATCGCGCGTCGCCCCGACCGGATTCGTATACCGGTTCGTTCCGTAAGTCATGTATTGGAACAAGATTTCCCCGTATCCGCCGACACGATACTTTTTGAAGTTCCACTCGAACGGCGTTTTACGGGCTGCCGAATCGGCCGTAAGTTTTTGCGAGCATACCGGGCGCGCCCAAACGCTGCAACAAACAGATAAAATAAGAATGGGATAGATGTTTTTCATTTACAGCTTTTTAATCGCTGCAAAATTAGAGCGCCCGCAAAGAGACGACAATCCCCAATATCCAGTAAAAAAAACCGGACGGCATACCTGAATATCGGGATTCCGTATTGATTTCCAGCACTGCATCGCCCGGAGTGTGCCCCTCGGCGCAACATTGCCGAACCGGACATCCGGCCGGAATAAACCGTTTTTTGAAAAAACGAAGAATCGGAAAATCGCGTGAAAATCGTACGCGTATTCATAAAAAACGGGTTGCAGTTCCACTGCAACCCGTCAATTAACTCGGTGATTCCGGCGCGGTTCGAACGCGCGACCCACAGCTTAGAAGGCTGTTGCTCTATCCAACTGAGCTACGGAACCGGATTTTCCGCCCCAAAAGTAGAATTTTTATTTAACTTCTCCAAAAAACGAAATCCATAATTCCTTGCGCGACACGAACGTCCTTCCGGATTTTTCAATCCCCGCACAGAACGTTCCGGCAGACGCTTCACAACAATTTACCCGTCGACACGATTCGTTCTTCGGGATTATCCCGTATATTTGCAGAATTCGGTTCTCAAACGACGATAAAATCCACTAAAAACAATAACCCGATGATCAAATCTACACTCAGATTACTGATGACGGCCCTGGCCGCCCTGTTGCTGACCGCACCCAAATCCATGGCCCAGGAAGTGGTATGGGGAGCGTCGTTCGACTTCTTTTTCGACAACCGCGAATACAAAAGCGAAATCAACTGGCCGCAAACGCTATTCGGAGCCCGCATCGCACCCGAAATGGGTATCCGGTGGGCGGAACGTCATTCGCTGATGATGGGGATCGATCTGCTGGCGAACTTCGGAGCGAAACCGTTCCAGACCGATAACGAGATTTTCGGCTACTACCAATACAACGCCCCGAAATTCAAGGCGTTCGCCGGCGTGGTTCCGCGCCGTAAAGTGATCGGGGACTACCCCAGCGCCTTTTTCAGCGATTCGGTGAAATATTACGACCCGAATCTGACCGGATTGCTGCTGCAATACGTCGGCGAAAAGGGTTACGTCGAATTCGGATGCGACTGGAACAGCATGATAACTAACGAAAAACGCGAAAAATTCCTACTTTTCTCGGCAGGCCGCATCCGCCACGGGCTTTTCTATGCCGGTTACCACCTGTCGATGTACCACCATGCGGGCACCTACCTCGACGACGGCGTAGTGGACAACGTACTGCTGCATCCGCACGTAGGGATCGACCTGAGCGGAAAAACGGGTATGCAGGAACTGTCGCTGCAAGCCGGGTGGCTCCAGGCGTTCCAGAACGACCGCAAATACGTCGGCGACTACGTCACGCCCGGCGGCGTACAGATCGAGCTGAAAGTGCAGAAATGGAATTTCGGGATCTTCAACACGCTGTACGCCGGCAAGGATCTGATGCCCTACTACATGGCCGACCCGTCGCTCGATTACGGCCCGGGACTCTATTGGGGCGAGCCGTGGTACCGCACCCGGCATAACATCTACGACCGGCTGGAAATCTACTGGCAGCCGGTACATACCGAAATCATGAAGTTGCGCGTGGCATCGGTGCACCATTACGACGGCAGGAAATGGGGTTGGCAGCAAAAAGTGCTTTTCTCGGTAAACCTCGGACAGCGCCGCCTTTTCAAACAAAAACAGTAACCCGCACATGACTACCGACAGACCGAACAACCGCACCAACTACCACAGCCATTGCTCGTTCTGCGACGGGAAAGCTCCGATGGAGGATTTCGTCGAGGAGGCCGTGCGGCAAGGATTCGCCGCTTACGGAATCTCGTCGCACGCACCGCTCCCTTTCCCGGCCCGCTGGACGCTGGAAGCGGAACGGATGGCGGCCTACCTTGCGGAAATCGACCGGCTGAAAGCCGCATACGCGGATCGGATCGAACTGTACGCCGGACTCGAAATCGACTACCTGAACGAACAGAGCAATCCGGCTTCGGACTACTTTCAGAAACTGCCGCTGGACTACCGGATCGGATCGGTGCACCTGATCGAGTCCCGTGGGAAATATGTCGATATAGACACCGACGCGGAGACGTTTGCAGAAAACCTGCGCCTTCATTTCGGCGACGACCTGCGCAAGCTGGTTACGGACTATTTCGACAAACTGATGCGGATGGTCTCGACCGGAGGATTCGACTTCGTGGGACATGCCGACAAGATCGTCTACAATGCCTCCCGATGCCAGCCCGACATTGCGGAACAGCCATGGTACCGGCAGAAAATCAGGGAATATTTCGAAACGATCGCGCGGCACGGCGCAATGGTCGAAATCAACACGAAAAAATACCATGCCGGCGCCGGCGGCGTATTTTTCCCGAACAGATCGCACTTCCGGCTGCTGCGGGAGTTGCGCATTCCCGTGCTCGTCAATTCGGACGCCCACCTGCCCCAAACGATCGACAGCGGCCGCCGGGAAGCGCTCGCTGCACTGCAAGAAGCCGGCATCGATACGGTCATGCAACTGACGGGCGGACGCTGGCAGCCGACGAAGATCGATCTCGCCGCCTACTGATCCCCCGGTCGGACCGGAAAAGGGCGTTTTTACGGCGATTCATAACGCTTCCGTTGTAATTCTTCGCAAGAATCTTTATGTTTGTGGCAGGGATTGCACTTTTTATATTCTAATAAATTCGATCAATGAAATCAAAAAAACGCAACTGGCTGAAACTTTCGCTGCAAGGCGGCACGCTGCTGGCGATCGTGGCATTTATTCTCTATGGGATCTTTTTCGGAGAACAACGCGCCGATCCGGAAGCCTACTGCCCGTTCGGAGGCTTGCAGGCTATCGGCAGTTACCTGCATAACAATTCGCTGGCATGCAGCATGTCGATGGCGCAGATCATGATGGGAGTCGTACTGGCCGTGGGCGTCATCCTGTTCAGCAAGCTATTCTGCGGTTATCTGTGTCCGCTGGGGACAATCGGGGAATACCTCGGCAAAGGCGGCCGCAAGCTGAAAATGAACTTCGACCTGAAACCGGGCGGCATCGCCGATCGGGGATTGCGGATCGTCAAATACGGATTGCTGTTCGTGGTATTCTACATGTCGGTCTCTTCGAGCGAGTTGTTCTGCAAGAATTTCGACCCTTACTACGCAATGGCGACCGGTTTCAAGGGTGAAATCACGGCCTGGATGACCAGCATCTCGATCGTGCTGCTGTTCCTCGGCAGTTTCTTCATCAAAATGTTCTGGTGCAAATACATCTGTCCGCTCGGAGCGCTGAGCAATATTTTCAAATTCACGATCACGTTCGTGGGGATCCTCCTGCTGTTCTGGCTGCTCGGATGGGCCGGGCTTCCGTCGGCATGGGTATGGGCGCTGGGCGCAGCCTGCCTGATCGGCTACCTGTACGAAATGATCTACCTGCGTAGCAAAGTATTCCCGTTGCTGCGCATCGTCCGCGACGCGGAGAGCTGCAACGGCTGCGGCTCCTGTACGAAAAAATGTCCCTATCACATCGATCTGAAGGAGTTGAAAACCGTCCGGCACATCGACTGCACGCTGTGCGGCGATTGCGTATCGAGTTGTCCGAAAGGCTCCCTGCAGGTCGGCGGCAAAAAGTCGCTGCGCTGGTTGCCCGGCATACTGACGATCGTGCTGTTCGTACTCGCGCTGATCCTGGGGAACCAGTGGGAATTGCCTACGATCGACGAACGGTGGGGCAATACCGAACAGGTCGGAGAGATGAAGACATTCGAAATGGAAGGGCTCACCTCGATCAAATGTTACGGCAGTTCGAAGGCCTTCTCCGCCAAAATGCAGAAAGTGCCCGGTGTGTACGGCGTCAAAACATTCGTCAAGCGCCATGCGGTAGTAATCTCGTACGACCCGGCCCAGACCAACGAAGACAAAATACGCGAGGTCATTTTCATCCCAACCATCATGAAATTCTCGAATCCCGAACCGCAGGTCGATTCGGTAGAGGTATTGACCCTCGGGGTCGACAAGCTGTTCGACCGGATGGATATGGTCTATTTCGGGAATATCCTGAAACAGATCCCGGGGATTTACGGCTTCGACGCCGAATATTCGTGCCCGGTGACCGTAAAACTTTACGCCGACCCGTCGGCCGAACTTTCCGAAAAACTGTTGAAAGACTCGATCGAAGTCGAACAGACGCACATGCTTGCGGCGGGCGGCAAAGTGCGTTGGTTCCCGGTGGACTACAAACTCGTTTCGTACGAACGCAACGGAGACCGGATTTCGAGTCGTGAATTCGTCGAGCTGATGTTCAAGCCTACGGCGGCGATGTCGGGCAAGTTCCTCGACAATATGAAAAAACTCGACGGCCGGAATTACGAAACGGCGGTTTACGAAGTCGAATACCCGGCGATCGAAAAAACGCTGATTAAAAAGGGATTTCCTTATTTCAAGAGTTTCCTTTCGACGCAGGAAGGCATCCTGCGCATCGACGTGCAACTGAAAGACACCACCCCCGTACTGCGAATCACTTACGTTACCGGGATGTGGGACGACGCCAAAATCTGGACCGAACTTTTCAACGCTCCGAAATGGACGATCAAATACACGGACGGTTCGACAAAGGAGGAGGAACCCAAACTCAAGTTCAAAAACGAAGGGCGTACAGTTCCGGAATCTCCCGGAGCTCCGGCCGAGTAACCGATACGGACGGGAGAGTCTTCGCAGACTCTCCCGTTTAAAATAGAGAAAACCGATGAAAAAAATCTTGATTTACGCCCTGTTGGCGCTGCTGGCTCCCGCGTCGGCCATGGCCGACGAAGGGATGTGGCTGGTGAACCTGTTCGAAAGTTCGATCTATCCCCAAATGAAAAAAAAGGGATTGAAGCTGAAACCGGGCGAGATCTACAACGAGCGGGGTACCGCACTCAGCGGCGCGATCGTAGCGGTGGACTACGGGATGGGAACCGGAAGCGTGATTTCCGACCGGGGCCTGGTCATCACGAACCACCACGTAGCTTACGGCGACATACACGATCTGAGCACCCCGGAAAACAACTACCTTGAAAACGGATTCTGGGCGGCGACCGAACAGGACGAACTCCCGGTCAAAGGCAAAACGGTGATGTTCCTGCGCCGGATCGCCGACGTTACCGACGAAGCGGTGGAAATGCGCGACAGCATGATCCGGGAAGGAAAATTCGGCGTATTCGGCACCCGGAAGATATACGGCGCAATCGAAAAGAAATACGGGAAGGACACTCCCTACGAAGTCTCCTGCGCTTCGATGTGGCGCGGGGAAAAATACCTGCTGTTCTATTACGAAGTCTATAAGGACGTCCGGCTCGTCGGGGCTCCGCCCGAAAAGATCGGAGCGTTCGGAGGCAACCAGGACAACTGGGGATGGCCGCAGCACAAAGGCGATTTCGCCCTATACCGCGTATACGGCGACAAAGACGGAAAGCCCGTCCCGTATTCGAAAGACAACGTTCCGATCAAACCGGCGAAAGTCCTCGACATATCGACGGGCGGCGTCCACGAAGGAGACTATACGATGGTGCTGGGCTTCCCGGGACGTACCAACCGGTACATGTCGTCGTTCGCCGTCGCCGAAAAACAGCAGGTCGTCAACCCGGTCGTGATCCGGGCGCGGCACGAGCGGATGGAGATCATCAAAAAGCACATGGAAGCCGATCCGAAAGTACGCCTGTTGTACAGCGACAAATATTTCAACCTCAGCAATTACGCCGATTACGCGACCTGGGAGAACATCTGCCTGCGTCGTTACGACGTCGCCGGCATCCGCGAAGCGGAAGAAACCGAACTGCAACGGTGGATCGCGGAAACGCCCGAACGGCAGACCGAATACGGCCGCGTTCTGGCCGACCTGAAAAAAGGGTATGCGGCCCGTGCGGAGGCCGTCCGCCGGAAAAACTACTTCCAGGAGGCCTGGATCAGCCCGAGCGACGCGCTGATGACCGGTTTCCGAGTAGCGTCGATGGTCAACCGGATGCGGAAAGAGAAGATCGACAGCGTGCGGGTCACAGACAAAGCGTTCGCCTACGCGCTGAACCTGACGAAAAAAATGTACGCGGCCTACGATCCGGCCACCGATCAGGAGATTTTCGCCGCCATGCTGAAACTATTCACGGACAACGTACCGCCGCAGATGTGGGGCGACTATCTGCAACAGGTTTATACCCGCTACGACGGCAATGCCGAAGCGATCGCCGACTACGCGTTCCGTAACAGCGCGTGCGCCACCCTCGAAAAACTCTGCGAATACTTCGAAACCCCGCGCACGGCCGACCAGATCATGCAAGATCCGCTGGTAGCTCTCGCCGCTTCGGTTTCGACGATGACGTTCAGCGACGGAGTCCGCAACGCCGAAGAAGAGGCGGAAACCGACGTCGACAAAACCGAATCCCTGTACGCCAAAGCGCTGTACCGGATGCGGGAATCGAAAGGGCTCCCGCAATACCCGGACGCCAACTCCACGATGCGGATCACGTTCGGCAACGTAGAGTCGATCAGCCCGTACGACGCGGTAAAATACGACTTCCGCACGACGGTAGACGGATACCTCGAAAAAAACGACCCGAAAGATTTCGAATTTCGGGTGGACGACAAGATGTTCTCGCTGATCCGGGCCAAAGACTGGGGCAGATGGGGCGAAAAGGGAGTCCTTTACACGGACTTCATCACCAATAACGACATCACCGGAGGGAACTCGGGCAGCCCCGTTCTCAACGGCCGGGGCAACCTCGTAGGGCTGGCTTTCGACGGCAACCGCGAATCGATGTCCGGCGACATCTATTTCCATCCCGAATATGCGAGGACCGTCTGCGTCGATATCCGCTTCGTTCTCTGGATCATCGACCGGTACGCCGGCGCCTCCGGCCTGATCGAAGAAATGCGCCTGGTGAAATAAATGACCGAGTACCTGAAAAAGCGGGCGTGTCTGTCGACACGCCCGCTTTTTATTTTCAGTACCTTATGCCCGCGGCCTACTCTTCGGTCGTCTCCTCCTCACGGCCTTGCATGTCGATCTTGTAACTTTTCCCGCCGCGCACGACCAATGCCGTTCCATCCTTAAAGTCATAAGCATCGTCATAACGAAACGGGATTCGGTGCCGCCCATCCAACGGTAAATAAACGGAACCAACTCTTTCCCGTCGCGGTCGCATAATCCGAAAAGCCCGTCGCAAGCGACTTTGGCGATTCCGCGCTCGCTGTTCCATTCGACCAATTCGTAAATCGCCGGCAGGATCTCCTTTCCGGTTTTGTCGATTAACCCGTAACAACCGTTGCGCATGACCTCGGCGCGCCCCTCCATGAAATCGCTCGCCCACTCGTAACGCAATGGAAGCGCTTCATTCCCGGAACAATCCACATAGCCCCACAGATCGCCCTTGCGGACGCAGATCAACGATTCGCAAACCGGCCCGACCCAACAATAAAACGACTGAAGCTGCGTACGGTTCAGCAGGTACTCCTCCCGCCGGGCATCGCTGTCGTCCGGCTCCGCAGCGGACGGTCTCCGTTCGTTCGCCAGTTTTACCGACAAATCGACACCCAGTTCCGTACGGTCGCCTGACAATTTCCGCAACGCTTCGCTCAACGCCAAACGACCGTGCAACGTATGATTGCTGCACGAAAGCATTTCGACGATCCGCAACACCGGTTCGCATCCCGCCTCCCTGGCGACATCGGCAAACATCGGAAGCAGGGGCGAACGCACCACGGGAAACCGGAATATCGCATTGCCCCTCAAATACCGGAAAGCGGCCGGATCGGATGCAACCGCTTTTATACCCAACGCCAGGTTGGCTACCATCACGTTGTCGGCGTCCCGAATCGATTCGTAATCCGGAGCGTCCGATCGCGGCATCTGCATGTACTCGTAATTGACCAGATGCACCGAACAATCCTTGTCGATCATCACGTTCGATGCACGGATCGCCCCGTGAACCAGGTTGTCGTTGATCAGCCACACGGCCATCTGGCAAAATTCCGTCAATAATTTACGGATACGTTCTTTGTCGCCCTCCATGCAGGCCTTTTCGAGAAACTCATCCAACGGCTGCATATGATCGGGATATTCCATCAACACCACGTCGATGTAACCGGCAGCTCCCCGGTCGTTGAAAACCAACATTTCTCCGCTCAGATAATAATAACCGACCAGAAACGAGGAACGTATCCTCTGGAGATAGGCGGCAATCCGCCGCCACGACAACGTATTCTCCTGCTCCTCGCGCAGCGAACATTTCAGCAGGTAGCTCCTGCCCTTCCACACGACCGAGAAACTGATCGTCGTTCCCGAATATGAAAAAACGGGATCGCCCTTTTCATCCGTCTTTACCCCGATCTCCCGCAGCGTTTTGAAACGGCCCGCCGGATTGCAAACGGATTCAATCAAATTATATATCGATAAAGCCATAGGTTTTAGAATAAAAGGTTCGCACTTACGGAGCCGATATTCATCATACTGACCAGATCGGTCATCGCCGCGTTGTAACTGATCCCCCTGAAACGCTCCCCGTCGCGTCCCCGCAGCTGGACGATGCTTTCGTTATAAATTGCCGGCATTTCACTGGACATATCGTACAGCAACCGGGCGTAACGCTGATCGGGAAGCTCTTTTTTCGATTCGGGAAACAACACGGGCGAACGCTCCGCATCGGAAGAGATGTGGATATTGATCAGCAGCGCAGCACCGTCCTCGGTAGAGAGTCCTTTGATACTGTCGGCGATCTCCTGCAACTTGAAATCGTCCCCGTCGGACGACTCCCCGTCGGTAATGTTGAAGATCGTCGGCGGATAACTCTTCCGGTGCGCCTTCGCGCCGCACCACGCTTTGCAAAGCCGGTAACACTCGGTCAGCGCATGATACATCGGCGTCTTTCCGCCCGCATAAGGCTCCACCCAGATCTTCTGGCAAACCGACGATACGACGGTACTGCCGTCGGGCAACCGGCGCTCCCGTTGAACGGGCACGCGAGACAGTTCGTTTCCTATCAAATCGTTGGGACGCATAAACATTCTATTCGGGTTCTTCCACAGGGAAGCAACCTCGTCTCCGTGATACCCCAGTACGGCGATATCGAAATAATCGCGGTACCCCTCTTCCCGCCTGCTGCGGTTGAGCAGCTCGGCGATCAGCATATTGACGATAAAAGCCACCGCTTTGGCTTTGACAACTTCTTTACGATCGATTACCACCGTTTCGGCCATCGATCCGGACTGATCGATCAGGATAATGAAAGCTGCCGGAGAGTTCCGGCTGATTCTGGCTGAATACATAGAATTGCGATTTAGCTAAGGCTCTAACAAAATTACAATTCCTGTCCGGATAAACAAACCGTAGCGATCATTTCAGACCCGAATCTGCCACTTTCGATCGAAACGCCCGATAAAAAACGATTCTCCGTTTTTTTCGACCCGCGCACGACCGTTCCGAAAACAACCGGCATAGTCGAAAACCGGCGGCCCCGCCAGCTCGCCCGACACGTCGATATATCCGAATTTATCCCCGATCCGCACGGCGGCCAGCCCTTCCCGGAAACTGGTTGCGAACACGTACCGCAGCGGGATCGCCCGTCTGCCCTCCCGGTCGATAAAACCGTACAGGCTCCCGTCAGAAACCAGGGCCAGGCCTTCGCTCAACGGTTCCACGCTCCGGTAATCGCGGCAATCGATCCGACAATGTCCCCGAGGGTCGATCATCCAAAACCCCTCTTCGAGACGCACGACGGCCAATCCTTCACGGAAAGGTTTCGCGTCGAGATAGATGTTCTGCAACAGGATGCGCCGATCCTGCAAATCGGCGTACCCGAACCGCCCGTCGCAGCGAAATACGGCGCAACGCGGGTTTTCGTCGTCGACTATCTCGATCCCGTCCGACAATCCGTCCGGCACATTGCCCGATAAATCCCTCAACAACCCAGGCAATCCGTTCACTTCCGGCGTCGGATGCTGCATCCAGCGCCCAGAACGACCAAAGCCGACGCGCCGCAGCGCGCCCACTCCCGCATCAGTCGGTCGAAAAGGGCCGACTTCCCCCGATTCACCTCGGCAGCGTCGAAAATAATATTCTCCCCGTCGTGATAACGCCCGAAAAGCGACGGATCGAGTGCCAGCGCATGCAGGCTCAGGCTAATCAGGGCGATCGGATAATCGTCGATCGCCTTCCCGAAAAAATCCGCATCGCGCGACGGATACTGGTAAGCCGGCGAGCCGATGACTTCTGCCTTCCGTCCGGCCAGTTCTCCGATATAGGCTCCGTCGTAATCGATCAGCCGCAACCGCCCCTGCCGATCGACCATCAGATTGTCCTGTTTCAGATCGCCGTGCGCGAAATCCGATTCCAACAGCCACAGCGCCATCCGGTCGAACGCCCGGGCCAATTCCTTGAGCCCCGTACGGTCGCCGTTACGGCACAGTCGAGCCAACCGGCCGCCAAGCGACTCGCCTTCGACCCACTCCATCAAAGTTACCGGATAATAAGCTCCTCCGCCCGAGTGCTCGCACAGATAAATCTCGTCCGGCAGGAAACGGGCCGGCACCAAATAAGGAACCGTTCCGCCGCCGAGCGACGCATAGACCGCAGCGGCATGACGCGGCAGGCGCGTATAACATTTCAGGGCGTAATATTTTCCGTCCGCGCAGCGGACTTTGAAAATCACCGAATAATTCCCCGACCAGAACAACGGTTCTCCGTATGCATCCCGCTCGGGGACAACCTCCCCCAGCGTCCTGAAAATACGAAACGGATCGGTCAACGCTTCTACATACTGGCCGATAATCGGATTTCTCAACATAATCGTTCAAATTCGGGATCTACGATAAAGTTTTTAAAGTTATGTAAAAATTGCGGCGAGGGAAAATAAAAACCGTGAAAATAACGAATATTTATACATGACGCGGAAGATCCCTCCTGTCTGACGCATCGCCGATCTCACAAGTCATTATCCTGAATACAAACACGATAACACAATATTATTTCCACCCAGAACGCGACGGGGCGTCCGACCGTATGCCGAACGCCCCGTCACGACCGGATTCCGGCAATTTACCGGTTCATCACCATATTCTGGCGGTTGATGCTTTCGAGGTGGATCGCTTCGAGCACCGTTTTCAGGAATTCGGTGCTGACGCCCAACTTCGGAGCCTGCGAAACCACGCGGTCTACGATGCTCTGCCATCGGCCGCCCTGCAGGATCGTCACGTTGTTGTCGCGTTTGACGAGTCCGATCTGCTCGGCCACCCGCATCCGCTTGCTGATCAATTCGAAAATTTCGGCGTCGATCTGGTCGATCTGGCTGCGCAGTTTCGCCAATGCCTGCTGGTAATCCGGGCTGTCGGTCGTCGAACGACGCCATACGATCTTACCCAGCAACTCCTTCAACCCGTCCGGGGTAACCTGCTGCGAAGCGTCGCTCCACGCCTTGTCCGGACAGATATGGCTTTCGATGATCAGCCCGTCGTAATCGAGGTCGGCGCTCTTCTGCGCAACCTCCTGCAGATACGTCCGGCAGCCGCAGATATGCGACGGATCGCAGATCATCGGCAGTTCCGGGAAACGGCTCCGCATTTCGATAGCCAGATGCCACATCGGATTGTTGCGGTACAGCGAGGCTCCGTAGGCCGAAAAACCGCGATGGATCAGGCCGAGCTTGGTGATTCCGGCATTCTGCATCCGGGCTATCGCCCCGCTCCACAGTTCGATGTCGGGATTCATCGGGTTTTTGATCAGCACCGTCACGTCGGCCCCTTTCAGCGCATCGGCAATATCCTGCACGCTGAACGGATTGACCGTCGTACGGGCCCCCACCCAGATCACATCCACCCCGAATTCGAGGGCGGCCTCGACGTGTTTCGACGTGGCCACTTCGGTTCCGATCGGCAGGCCGGTCAGTTCGCGGGCCTTACTCATCCACGCCAGACCTTTGAGGCCCACTCCTTCGAACGAACCGGGCTTCGTCCGGGGTTTCCAGATGCCGGCGCGCAGTACGTCGACCAGGCCGGTCGCAGCGATTTGCCGACAAGTCTCGAGTGTCTGTTCCTCCGTCTCCGCGCTGCACGGGCCGGAGATAATCAAGGGACGTTTCGCTTTGATATCAAACGGTTTCATATCCTTATGTTTTTTACGTTTCCTGTTTTCATTCCGGCGAACGGGCGCCGGACGCCCTATTTTATAATCCGGTTGATCCGGTTCGCGCGCTGCATCATCTGTTTCAGTCCTTCGGTGTCGTCCTTTTCGAGCAGGCGCCGGAAAATCTGCAACTGATGGATATGCTCGCGCAGCACGTCGAGCACATTATATTTATTTTGCATGAAAATCGGAGCCCAGGTTTCCGGCGAACTTTTCGCCAAACGCACCGTACTCTCGAAACCGCCGCCCGCCAGATCGAAGATATGTTCCTCTTCGCGCTCCTTCTCAAGCACGGTCAGCGCAAGCGCGAACGACGTGATGTGCGAAATGTGGCTGACGTAAGCCGTATGCGTATCTTGCTCCTCGGAACTCATGTATTTAATCGGCATTCCGATTTTCCGGTAGATATCCTCGACCAGTTTCAGTGCGTCCGGATCGCTCTCCGCACCGTCGCAAAGCACCACCGTACGTCCTTCAAATCCATCGTGAACGGCCGCTTCCGGGCCGCTGTACTCGGTACCCCACATCGGGTGGGTCGCTACGAAGCGCCCGCGCCTGGGATGCTGGGCGATCACCTCGCAAAGCTCCTGTTTGGTCGATCCCATGTCGATCACCACCTGCCGGTCGACCTTGTTCAGCACTTTCACGGCCAGCAGCGGAATCGAATCTACCGGCGTGGCCAGCACGATCAGATCGGCAGCCGGAATCGCTTCGTCCAGCGGAAGCGTGCGATCGACCAGTCCCAATTCGACCGCCTTGGCGCGGTTGCGCTCGGAATTATCCACTCCGATCACTTCCTCGCAAATGCCTTTATCTTTCAGGGTCAGTGCGAACGATCCCCCGATCAACCCGATACCTATTACCGCCGCCTTCATAGCAATGTCTTGATTTTATCGATCGAACGCTGCAACAACTCTTCCGTCGCGCAAAGGCTGATCCGGACGTACCGGTTCCCTTCCGAACCGAAAATACCGCCCGGAGTCAGGAAGACGCCGCAGCTGTTCAGTATTTTATCCGAAAACTCGTAACAGTCGCCCGCGCCCTCCGGCAGGCGTCCCCAGACGAACAGACCGGCCTGGCCCGCATCGTACGAACACCCGATCTGGTTCAGAATTTCATAGGCTTTCGCTTCGCGGCTGCCGTACAACTTGTTGATCGAACGGTACCAGTCGTCGCCGAGGCTCAACGCTTTGGCCGCAGCCGCCTGCATCGGGTAAAACATTCCGGAGTCCATATTGCTCTTGAATCGGATGATCTCGTCGATCCGCTGTTTCGCCGCTCCGATCATCCCGATACGCCAACCGGCCATGCTGTGGCTTTTGCTCAGCGAGTTCAGTTCAATGGCCACATCCATCGCCCCGTCGGCCGCAAGCAGGCTCGCCGGACGCGGGTTACGCAAGAAACTGTACGGGTTGTCATGCAGCAGCAGGATGTTATGCTTTTTCGCGAAATCCACCAGTTTCTGAAACAAACCCTCTTGGGGTATCGCCCCGGTCGGCATGTGCGGATAATTGACGATCATCATTTTGACGCCCTGTATCCCCTGCCGTTCGATCTCGTCGAAATCGGGCATCCAGCCAGTCGCCTCGCGCAATTTGTAATCGACGCAGACCCCGCCGGCAATCGTAGCCGCCGAGCGGTAAGTCGGATAACCGGGATTCGGCACCAGCACTTTATCGCCCTTGTCCAGGTAGGTCATGCAAACGTGCATGATCCCCTCTTTCGAGCCGATCAGCGGCAGGATCTCGCTCACAGGATCGAGCGTTACGCCGTAACGATCCCGATACCAAGCGGCGAATGCGTTGCGCAGCACGGCGGCGCCTTTATAGGGTTGATAACCGTGATTCCCAGGTTTGGCCGCTTCGGCGGCAAGCGTGGCCACCACCTCCGGATGGGGAGGCTGATCGGGACTTCCGATGCCGAGGTTGATTACCTCGCGTCCGGCGGCCCGCATCTCGTCGATCTCACGCAGCTTCTTCGAGAAGTAGTACTCCTCGACGCTGCCCAGCCGTTCGGCCAGTTCCACTTTGATCGGATTCATCTTTTGCTATTTTAAAATTTACGAATGTTCTCCTCTGCGGTAAACGCCGTATACGTGCAGCTCGCGGCTCGCGCGGCGCATACGTTCGATCACTTCGTTATAATCGTCCATCGACGCGAATTCCATGTCGATATGGAACATATAGTGCCACGGTTCGCTCGGGATCGGCGACGATTGCAGCTTGGTCATGTTGATCGACGAATCCTCCATCGCCCGCAGCACTTGCAGCAGCGATCCCTGCCGGTGGTCGGTCATCAGGCACAGCGACGCCTTATCGGCCTTTTCGTCGATCGGCTGGTGGTCGGGGCGCAGAATCATAAAGCGGGTGCAGTTGTTCTTGATCGTATGGATGTCGGGAGCCAAAATTTCGAGTCCGAACAGCCGGGCCGCCAGTTCGCCGGCGATCGCGGCGGCGTTGCGCGTGCCCCGTTCGGCGATCCGGCGGGCGCTGAGCGCGGTGTCTTCGGTTTCGACCAGCTTCCAGCCGTGCGGATCGAGGAAATCGACGCACTGCAACAACGCCATCGGATGCGAGTGCACCTCTTCGATATCTTCCAACCGCACGCCGGGCAGCGCCATCAGGTTCTGCCTGATATGCAGGTAATACTCGCCGACCGCCTGCAGGCGGCTGTTATGCAGGATGCCGAGATTCGGCAGGATGCTGCCGGCGATCGAGTTCTCAATCGCCATCACGCCGCAGTCCGAGTCGCCGCTTTCGACCTGGCGAGCCACTTCGCGGAATGTCGGGCACGGCACGATCTCGATCCCTTCGCCCCAATACCGTTCGGCGACAATGTGGTGGAAACTCCCCTCGTAACCCTGTATGGCCACTTTCATCTTTCCGTTCATCTTCCTGTCTCTTTTACATCTTCCGTATCGACAAAAAATCCCGGCTCCTTACGGACCGGGATTTTTATTATTTTTCGCACAAGCACTTATCTTCGCTATCGGCAACGCAACCCCAGTCCGCTTTTGGTAAAAAAGTAGAAGTAAAAATAATAACCCCAAAAAAGCGAAAGCTGATTCATCGTCCCTCTGAACTGATTAGCTTGTTATACTTTATTTTTTAACTGTGCAAATGTACGACAAAAACGGGAAAAAACAAGAAAAATTTAACCGATACCGTTATTTTTTTCAACCTGAAGCCCCGAGCGGCCGTCCTGCGCCCCCGGCAACGGGTCGCCATCGTCGTAATCGGACAACTGCGCAGGCAGGTCTTTGGTGGCTTTCACCCCCAGCTCACGCAACCGCTCGGTACGCCGGATCAGGTTGCCGCTGCCGGTTTTCAATTGTTTGATCGCCCGTTCGTATTTCTCCCCGGCAGCCGAAACGCTGCGCCCCAGATCGGTCAGCGTCTCGGCGAAACCGACGAATTTGTCGTACAGATTCGCCCCTTCGGTGGCGATCGCGATCGCATTCTTGTTCTGCTTGTCCCGCTTCCACAGGTCGTCGACCAATTTCAGCAGCGCGAACAGGTTCGTCGGACTGCTGACGATCACCTTTTTATTATAAGCGTCGCTCCACAGCGTCGGGTCGTGCTGCATCGCCAGCAAGAACGCCGGCTCGTTCGGCACGAACATGATGACGAAATCCGGCGAGTCTACGAGCGCCTGGTAACGCTTGCTGCCCAGCTCGTCGATATGACTGCGCACCGACCGCAGGTGATTCTTCACCGCGCGCGACGCTTCGTCCGGATCGGCGCTTTCGGTATAGGCGACATAAGCCGTCAGCGACACTTTCGAGTCGACGACGATCTGCTTGCGATCGGGCAGGTTCAGGATCACGTCCGGACGCAGGTTGTTGCCCGCAGCGTCTTTGAGGTTTTCCTGCGTAAAATAATGAATCCCCTTGACCAAGTGCGAACTATCGAGGATCGTTTCGAGGATCATTTCGCCCCAATCGCCCTGCACCTTCGAATTGCCCTTCAGCGCGCGCGTCAGGTTGTTGGCCTCCTCGGACATCCGGCGGTTCATCTCGTTCAGGCTGCGAATCTCCTCTTTCAGCGAGAAACGCTGCTGCGCCTCCTTGTCGTACACTTCGTCGACCCGTTTGCGGAATCCTTCGATATTTTCCCGGAACGGCTTCAGCAACGACTCCAGCGATTCCCGGTTACTCTGCTTGAACTGCCGGCTCTTCTCCTCCAGAATGTCGTTAGCCAGATTTTTAAAAGCGAGACGCTGCTGCTCTTGCAGCGCGGCGATCTCTTCGGTGCGGCGGGCGCGCTCGCGCTCGGCTTCGGCCTGCTGATAGAGCAATTTCTCCTCGAGGGCCGCACACCGGGCCGCCCGTTCGGCGGCCTGGCGGTTCAGGTCGATCAACTGTGCGTTTTTGGCTTCATTATCCGCTTTCAACGCCTCTTCCGTCCGCGCATACCGCCTGAACGCCGGCCGGAAAGCCAACGCCGCCGCAGCGATTCCCGCAACCAATCCGATGAACAACAAACCCGCTTCGATCATTCTCCTGTCCTTTAAATTTAGCCGGCAACGCCGGCCGCAGAACAAAAATAGCTATAAAATCATTACCTTTGTACAAATTTGACATTTACAAAACCAAAACTTCAGAAAACATGAAAAGAATCATATCCCCTTCGGTGCTCTCGGCGGACTTCGGACATTTGGCCGATGATATCGCGATGCTCGACCGCAGCGAAGCGGAATGGGTGCACATCGACGTGATGGACGGCGTATTCGTGCCGAACATTTCGTTCGGATTTCCACTGATGCCGCCGATCCGCAAAGGAACGAAAAAGGTGCTCGACACGCACCTGATGATCGTCAATCCGGAAAAATACATCGAACGCTTCGCCAAGGCCGGCGCGGACATCGTCACGATCCACCTCGAAGCGACCGACGACCTGCACGGCGCGATCGCGACGATCAAAAAGGCGGGCGTCAAAGCCGGCGTTTCGATCAAGCCGAAAACGCCGGTATCGGCAATCGTACCCTATCTCAATGAACTGGACCTGGTGCTGATCATGAGCGTCGAACCGGGCTTCGGCGGACAGTCGTTCATCGAGGGATCGACCGAGAAAGTGGCCGAACTGCGTCGGGAGATCGACCGCTGCGGGTCGCAGGCGGTGATCGAGATCGACGGCGGAATCACGCTGGATAACGCCGCCGAGGTGTATGCCGCCGGATGCGAAGTACTGGTTGCCGGAAGCACGGTATTCGCCAGCCCGAATCCGGAAGAGACAATCCACAAACTGTTGAACGTATAGACAAACGATGATATCGGTAGACAATCTTACGGTCAGCTTCGGGGGTTGGGATCTGTTCAGGGAGGTATCGTTCCTGATCAATGCCAAAGACCGGATCGGTCTGGTGGGCAAGAACGGAGCGGGAAAATCGACGATGCTGAAAGTGCTGATCGGAGAACAGCCGCCCTCGTCGGGAACCGTTTCGCGCAACGGCGACTGCACGGTAGGCTACCTGCCGCAACAGATGAAGGTGGCCGACACGACCACGCTGTTCGCCGAAACCGAATCGGCCTTTTCGGAAGTGATCGGACTCGAACGCGAAATCGAGCAACTGAACCGGGAGATCGCCGAGCGGACGGACTACGAAAGCGAGGGGTACGAAAAGCTGCTGCACCGGTTGAACGATGCGACCGACCGCTTTCACATTCTCGGCGGGATGAACCGCGAGGAGGAGGTCGAAAAGACGCTGCTCGGACTGGGCTTCCAACGAAGCGACTTCGGACGGGCGACCAGCGAGTTCAGCGGCGGATGGCGGATGCGCATCGAACTGGCGAAGCTGCTGCTTCGCCGGCCGTCGGTATTCCTGCTCGACGAACCCACGAATCACCTCGACATCGAGAGCATCGGATGGCTCGAAAACTACCTGAAGGAGTACAACGGCGCGGTCGTGCTGATTTCGCACGACCGCGCATTCCTCGATAACGTCACCACGCGGACGATCGAAATATCGCTCGGCAAGGTGTACGACTACCGCGTGCCGTACAGCCGGTACGTCGAGCTGCGGCGCGAACGGCGCGAGCAGCAGATGGCGGCCTACGTGAACCAGCAAAAGATGATCGAACAGACCGAAGACTTCATCGAACGCTTCCGTTACAAGCCGACCAAATCGAACCAGGTGCAGTCGCGCATCAAGCAACTCGAAAAGATCGAACGGATCGAAGTGGACGAGGAAGACCTCAGCCGGCTGAACATCAAGTTTCCGCCGGCCCCGCGTTCGGGACAGATCGTCGTGGAAGCGAAAGACGCCGGCAAAAGTTTCGGCGAAAAGCACGTCTTTTCGGGCGCGACGTTTACGATCGAACGCGGACAAAAAATCGCGCTGGTCGGCCGCAACGGCGAAGGGAAAACCACGTTCGCGCGGATGGCGATCGGGCAACTGGAGCCGACCGAAGGCAGCGTCCGCATCGGACACAACGTCCGCATCGGCTACTACGCACAAAATCAGGACGACCTGATGAACGGCGATTTCACGGTATTCGACACGCTCGACCGGGTGGCCGTCGGCGACATTCGGACGCGACTGCGCGATATCCTGGGGGCATTTCTGTTCCGCGGCGAGGACATCGACAAGAAGGTGCGCGTACTGTCCGGAGGAGAACGGGCGCGGTTGGCTATGGCCCGGCTGATGCTCGAACCATACAACCTGCTGGTACTCGACGAGCCGACCAACCACATGGATATGCGTTCGAAGGACATCCTCAAAGACGCCGTCAGAAAATACGACGGCACGGTAATCGTCATTTCGCACGACCGCGAGTTCCTCGACGGGCTGGTCGAACGGGTATACGAATTCCGCGACGGACGGGTCAAGGAGCACCTGGGCGGCATTTACGATTTCCTACGCGACCGGCAAATCGAGTCGATGCGCGAAATCGAACAGAAAGCTCCCGTCGTTACAGCCGAACAAAAGCCCAAAGGGCCGTCCGGCAAGGCGCAGTACGAACAGAAACGGGAAGCCGAAAAACAGCTCCGCAAAGCGGAACGCGACGTCGAAAAGGCCGAACAGGAGATCATGGCGCTCGAAAAGGAGATCGCCGAAAAAGACCGGCAGTTGGCCGACCCCGCCGCACACGGCATCGACCTGGCGGACGGCAGCTTCTACGCGCATTACAACGAACTGAAAGACAAACTCAATAAACTGACGTACCGCTGGGAAGAACTCAGCATCACGCTGGAAAACCTGAAAGAAACGCTGGCCTCGTAGACCCGGCGGCAACGCCGGGGCGACCAAAGCCCGAAAAAAGAAAAACGATGGAAAAGAAAAACATGATATTCGGGCTACGCCCGATCATCGAGGCGATCGAGGCGGGCAAACAGCTCGAAAAAGTGTACCTGAAAAAGGGCGCCGACGGCGTGTTGCTGAACGAATTGGCCGAACTGTGCCGCAGCAAGCGCATCCACGTGCAGTGGGTTCCGATCGAAAAACTGAATTACCTGACCCGCAACGGCAACCACCAGGGAGCCGTCGCGCTGACGGCGGCGATCGAATACGTCGACGTGTACGACATGCTGGCCGGGATTCCGGAGGACGAAACGCCGCTGGTCGTCGTTTTCGACGGGGTGACCGACGTGCGCAACTTCGGGGCGATCGCCCGCAGCGCCGAATGCGCCGGAGCGCACGGGCTGATCATGCCGGTCAAGAACTCCGCGCCGGTCAACGCCGAGTCGATGAAAAGTTCGGCCGGAGCGCTGAGCGTCATTCCCGTCAGTCGGGTCGGCAGCGTCCGCAACACGCTGAGAATATTGCAAAGCGAAGGAATGCAGATCGTAGCGGCCACCGAAAAGAGCAACACGCTGTTGTTCGAGGCCGACCTGACCAAGCCGACCGCGCTGGTAATGGGCAGCGAGGACGTGGGCATTTCGAAAGAGGTGCTCAAGATGTGCGATCTCCAACTGGCGATCCCGATCGTCGGAAGCATCGAGTCGCTGAACGTTTCGGCCGCCGCCGCCGTCATGCTGTTCGAAACGGCGCGGCAACGGATAAACAATCGATAACGCTATGGAAACGGAACAATTATACGAAAATGCGGTCGCTCTGTTGCGACAGATGATCCAAACCCCTTCGTTCAGCAAAGAAGAAGCCGGAACCGCCGGGCTGCTGGCCGAATTCCTGCAAGAACGCGGCGTGGAAGTGCACCGGAAAAAGAATAACGTCTGGGCGTTCAACCGCCACTACGACCCGGCCAAACCGACCATTCTGCTGAACTCGCACCACGACACCGTCAAACCGAACGGCGCCTACACGCGCGACCCGTTCGCAGCGACCGTCGAGGGCGACCGGCTGTACGGGCTCGGCAGCAACGACGCCGGGGCCAGCGGGGTATCGCTGTTGGCAGCCTTTTTGCATTTTTACGACCGGAAAGACCTGAAGTATAACTTATGCGTAGCGATCACGGCCGAAGAGGAGAACAGCGGGCACGACGGACTCGAATGCGTGATCCCGGAATTGGGGCCGCTGGAATTCGCGATCGTCGGCGAACCGACGCTGATGCAACTGGCCATCGCCGAACGCGGACTGATGGTCATCGACTGTACGGCGCACGGCAAAGCCGGACACGCGGCGCGCGAGGAGGGGGACAACGCGATCTACAAGGCGATGCAGGACATCGAGTGGTTCCGCACGTACCGTTTCCCGAAGGTGTCCGACCTGTTCGGTGCGGTCAAGATGAGCGTGACGATCATCTCGGCCGGAACGCAACACAACGTGGTTCCGGCCGAATGCCGCTTCACGGTGGATATCCGCGTCACCGACCGTTACACGAACGAGGAGGTTTTAGAGATTATTAAGGAGCATGTGAGCTGCGAAGTGAAAGCGCGTTCCACGCGCCTGCGACCGTCGAGCATCCGGCCGGATCATCCGATCGTACAGGCGGGCCTGGCGCTCGGACGCACGACTTACGGATCGCCGACGACGTCGGATCAGGCGCTGCTCGACATCCCGTCGCTGAAACTCGGCGTCGGGGACAGCGCCCGGTCGCACAGCGCCGACGAATTCGTCCATTTGAGCGAAATCCGCGAAGGGATCGAACTGTATATAAAAATGTTATCCGCGATATTGTAACGAATCCGACCACGCCGACGAAACGGATCGGACAAACCTAAAATTCGGACGTATGAAAAAACTGATTCTGACTGCCGCCGTCGTGCTCGCCGCTGCGAGTATGTACGGCCACCGCGCACCGAAATACCAGCCCGTTCCGGTCGATACGGCGGTGCGCGTCGGAAAACTGCCGAACGGTCTGACCTATTACATCCGGCACAACGACCTGCCGAAAGAACGGGCCAACTTTTACATCGCCCAGCGGGTCGGATCGATTCTCGAAGAGGAGAATCAACGCGGACTGGCGCACTTCCTCGAACACATGGCTTTCGCGGGAACCAAAAACTTCCCGGACGGGAAACTCACCGGTTACCTCGAACAGAACGGCATCAAGTTCGGCGCGAATCTGAACGCCTACACTTCGGTCGACGAAACGGTCTACAACATTACCGACGTGCCGACCGTAAAGCCGGGACTGGTGGACTCTTGCCTGCTGATCCTGCACGACTGGTCGGGATTCATCCTGCTCGAAGACGACGCGATCGACCGCGAGCGCAAAGTGATCCACGAAGAGTGGCGCACGCGCAGCAACGCGACGCTCCGGATGTACGACAGTCTGCTGCCGAAACTCTACCCGAACGGCAACCGTTATGCGAGCCGAATGCCGATCGGATTGATGGAAGTGGTCGACAATTTTCCGTACGAAGTGCTGAGAAATTATTACAGAAAATGGTACCGTCCGGATTTGCAGGCGATCGTCGTCGTGGGCGACATCGACGTGGACAGCGTCGAGGCGCGGATCAAAACGATGTGGCAGGATATCCCGCGCCACAAGCGCGCCGCCGAACGGAAATATTTCCCGGTAGAAGACAATGCGGAACCGATCGCAGCCATCGCCACCGATCCGGAAGCGACCTCTTCGTCGCTGGCCGTTTTCTACAAACACGACAAGCTGACGCCCGAACGAATGAAAACGACCGAAGCGCTCGACAACGATTATATTCAGTCTACGTTTTCGATCATGCTGAACGCGCGACTGGCCGAACTGACCCAACAGGCCGACCCTCCGTACCTGTATGCGGGATTCGGCGACGACGATTATTTCCTGGCCAAAACCAAGGGCGCTTATCAGCTTTACGTGGCCTTCCGGGACGACGCCTGGCAGCGGGCGCTCGACGCCGGGATCGGCGAACTGAAGCGGGCCCGCGAATACGGCTTCACCGCACCCGAATACCAGCGGGCGCAGGCGAAACTGGCCAGCTACTTCGAGAATAAATACAACGAACGGAACAAGGTCAAAAACGATACCTACGTGCAGGAGTGCCTCGATAATTTCCTCGAAAACGAACCGCTTGCGAGCGCCGAATACCTGTATCATTACTATCTGAAACGCGCTCCGGAGATCACTCTGGACAGCATCAACGATATCTTCAGGACGATGTTCCCGGATCACAACATCGCGCTGATGATGATGGCCCCGTCCAAAGACTCGCTGAACTTCCCGACCGAAAAAGAATTCGTCTCAGCCTACCGCAAAGCGTACGAAGCCCCGGTGACCCCGTACGAGGAGAAACTGGACGAAGGCGGATTTCTCGACCGCGAACCGCAGGCGGGAACCGTCGTTTCCGAGCAGACCGACCCGGTATTCGGCACGACAGTGTGGACGCTGAGCAACGGAGCGCGCGTCGTATTCAAGCCGACCGATTTCAAGAGCGACGAAATCCTATTCGAAGCGATCAGCCTCGGAGGAACTTCCGCCTACGGAGACGGCGATTCGTTGTACATGAATTTCCCGACCGGTACGGCGCTCGTCGGCGGATTGGGCAAATTCCGGCCGACCGACTTGCAAAAGAAACTCGCCGGCAAACGGATCTCCTACCAACCCTATATCGGCAGCACGTCGGAAGGCGTTTCGGGCAGTTGTTCGCCGAAAGATTTTTCGGAATTGATGCAACTCACCCACCTGCTGTTCACCGAACCGCGCGAAGACACCGTCCTGTTCTCGGCCTGGAAAAACCAGACGCGCACCGTCCTGGCCAACCAGGAAGCCAATCCTTCGATAACGATGCAGGATACGTTAAACCGGGCGATATACGGGAACAACCCGCGCTACCGCCGCTTGACGCCGCAGCGTCTCGACGGCTACTCGTACGACCGGATTCTGGAACTTTACAGACAGCGTTTCGCCAATGCGGCGGATTTCACGTTCATCTTCGTCGGTAACGTCGATCCGCAGAGCATACGTCCCGACATCGAACGGTATATCGCCTCGCTGCCGGGTTCAGCGCAGAAAGAAACGGCTCGGCACATCGAATTCATCGTGCCGGGAAACCGCGAATCCCGCTTCGACAAAGAAGTATCCACACCGAAAGCGACGGTCGTCGTCACGATCAGCGGCGACGAACGCTATTCGTTGAAAGACCAACTCGAAATGACCTTTCTCAAACAGATCATGGACATCGTCTATGTCGAAACGATCCGCGCCGAGGAGGGAGGTACCTATGGGGTCAGCACGCAGGCTTCGCTGCTGCGCGAACCGTACAACCGGTATGCGTTCACGATCAGTTTCGATACGAGCAACGAGAAATCGGAAGCTTTGGCCGACCGGGCGCTGGCCGAACTGAAAAAAGTGGGCGACGAAGGCCCGACCGCAGCCGCTTTCGACAAAGTGAAAGAGTTCTTACAGAAAAGCTATGCGCAGTCGATCAAGGAAAACGGCTATTGGCTGGGGCAGCTCACTTCTTTCTACCGCTACGGAACCGACTCGCACACCGAATACCTGAAAACGCTGAACGCGATCACCCCGGAAGACATCGCCCGGCTCGCAAAGAAGATTTCCGATTCGCCGAACCGGGTGGAAGTAGTGATGAACGGAATCGCCAAACAAGAATAGAATTACGGGGCGTACCCGCAAATGCCCGTACGCTCCCTGTTTAAAACCCCAAAACGACAGACAGATGAAGTTGTGGCAAAAAACCAACGACGTGAATAAGGCGGTGGAACAGTTCACCGTCGGGCGCGACCGCGAGATGGACCTCTTTCTTGCCGAAGCCGATGTCCTGGGATCGCTGGCGCACACGCGCATGCTCGAATCCATCGGACTGCTCGGCAGCGAAGACCTCGCGAACGTGCAGCGCGAACTCAAAAACATTTACCGGGACATCACGGCCGGAAAATTTACGATCGAAGAGGGCGTCGAAGACGTGCACTCGCAGGTCGAATTCCTGCTGACGCAGCGCATCGGCGACGCCGGCAAAAAGATCCACAGCGGCCGTTCGCGCAATGACCAGGTGCTGGTCGACCTGCGGATCTTCCTGCGGCGGCAGATCCGGGAGATCGTAGCGGACGTGGAGCAGTTGTTCCACCGGCTGCAACAACTTTCGGAAAAGTACAAAGAGGTGCTGATGCCGGGATACACCCACCTGCAGATCGCAATGCCGTCCTCGTTCGGGCTGTGGCTCGGAGCCTATGCGGAAAGCCTGGTGGACGATACCGAAATGCTGCACGCCGCCTACCGCATCTGCAACAAGAATCCGCTCGGATCGGCCGCCGGATACGGCTCGTCGTTCCCGCTGAACCGTACGATGACCACGCAGTTGCTCGGTTTCGACACGCTGAGTTACAACGTCGTATATGCCAGATGGGGCGCGGAAAGAGCGAACGGATCATGGCGCAGGCCATGTCGTCGGTCGCCGCTACGCTGGCGCGGCTGGCGATGGACAACACGCTGTTCCTGAACCAGAACTTCGGATTCATCTCCTATCCGGCCGAGTTGACCACCGGATCGAGCATCATGCCGCACAAGAAAAATCCGGACGTATGGGAACTGATCCGGGGCAAATGCAACCTGATCCAAGGACTTCCGAACCAGATCGCAATGATGACGACCAACCTGCCGTGCGGATACAACCGCGACCTGCAGTTGCTCAAAGAAGTGCTTTTCCCGGCCATCGCCGAACTGCGGAGCTGCATTCATATGGCAGTTTACATGCTCGAAAACCTGCAGGTTAAAGAGCACATTCTGGACGATCCGAAATACGATTACCTGTTCAGTGTCGAAGTGGTCAACAACATGGTGCTCAACGGAGTTCCATTCCGGGAAGCCTACAAAAAAGTAGGGATCGACATCGAAAACGGGAATTTTAAAGCAGAAAAAACCGTACACCACACCCACGAAGGGAGTATCGGCAACCTGTGTACCGACGAAATTTCGGCCCTGATGCAGCAAACGCTCGATAAGTTCCATTTCGACCGGGTCGACCGGGCCGAAACGGAACTGGTTAAATAAGCAAAGTTCATGGCGGAATATCACCATCCGTCGCTCGGTGCGATCACGGTCGTCCGCTCGTCGCGGTTACGCAGGCTCGGCATCAGCATCCGGGCAACGGGTGAAATACGCCTGTCGATCCCTTCGGGGGTCAGCGACCGGCAGGCGATCCAATTTCTGAACGAAAAGGAACAATGGGCCGTCCGTACCCGGGAACGGCTCGCCAGGCGCTACCCGCACGAAACGATCGAACTGCCCTACGCTACGCGCAGTCACGTATTGCAGTTGAACCCCTGTCCCTGCTTGAGCCCTTCGGCTCGGATCGGAAACGGAATCATCCGGGTCAGTTATCCCGCCGCCCTGCGATACGACGCTCCGGAGGTTCAGCGGATCATCCAGCAGGGAATCGAGGAAGCATGGCGTATCGAAGCGAAAGCCTACCTGCCGCAACGGGTCGACGCACTTTGTAAAACATTCGGATTCCGTTGCGGAACCGTGACGATCCGCAACACCCGGTCGCGCTGGGGCAGTTGCTCGTCGGAAAACAACCTGTCGCTGAGCATCCATCTGATGAAATTGCCCGACCACCTGATCGACTACGTCATCGTTCACGAACTCTGCCACACGCTACATAAAAACCACGGGGCCAAATTTCACCAGCTTCTCGACCGGCTGACCGGCGGTAAACATCCGCAATTGAGACAGGAACTGAAAAATTATACGACCCGTTGGAGATAATCGTCCGGAACGATATCCGGCATGAAACGGGCGTTCCTCCTGTGGGAGGAACGCCCGTTGTTTTCGCTGCTTTTTACAGCGTTTTCAACCGGATATCGTCGATTCCGTAATTCGTTCCGAGACAATCGAAACGAATCACCAGATTTTTGGTCTTCGGGATTCCCTCCGTAACGGAGACCTGAGCCCATTTTTTATTCGCCGGACGAGCATCGGACGCGATCGGAAGCTGCGTAAAATTAGCCCCTTCATCCTGACTCACGCTGACCGTCAGGTTATTCACATCGTAAGCCTGCGAAAAACTACAGCATCCGAACGACAGCACCAGATCGTTCGCCGCCATCGACGTATTCAGGCCCGAAACCGTAAAATAGGCGCCGGACGTCTTGAACAACAGGTAATTTCCGCCGGAAGCGCCGTTGTAATCGGAAGAAGCGGCCGACGAAACGAAAGCGCCCGATCCCGCATACGAAGCTTTCAGGTACGACCATTTCGCATACCCGCTGACATTTTGCTCGACCGAAACGGGAACGCCGCCCATCGTCTCCGTATAATCGACCACGCCGGAAGGGAAAACGACCGCCACGTCCTGCTCGCTCACATCGGTCGAAACCGTAATATCGAGTTTCAGGTTTCCCGAAACCGACTGAGGCGCGTCGTCGACGCTCACGTTATAGACGGTTTGGGCATCCAGCGTCAGCTCCTGCTCGTATTCCACTCCGTCGGCCGTAACGACGATCGTCGCCCGGTCGGCCGGAAAATAGCCGATTCGCCCACCGGAAACGTCGTCGTCAGTAAATGTCAGAGCGCCCTGGATCTGCCGGATCGTCGTTGAACGCGTCGAATGGTTGGCGCGAAAAGCTTCCGAATAGCTGACCCGGACGCCGGCATTGGTCTGCTTGCAGCCGATCGAAACCGGGGTTTCGTTGTCAACGGCGATCGACACCCCCGCCGATCCGCCGTAAACGGGCGTATCGAAAGCCGGCGCAGTAAAAGACTGCGAATAGGTCCGCACCGTATAAACTCCCGAAGGCAATTCGATAGGCCCCGGATCGACGCCGATGGGCGACAGCTTTTTAATCACCGTTTCGTTTTGCAGGATCTCGAGCGTGAAGGTGGCGGCATCCGCACTTTTGGTTGCCGACGCAGTTACGACTCTCACGGTCGGATCGACATCCAGGCGGACAACAAGCGATCCGTTTCCGACATTTCCGGGATCGTTTTTAGCGCACGATCCCCAGCCCATTGCCGTTATCAGCAATGGGAACAACAGGTTCCTTCTTTTCATAGTAGTTTGGTTATTCGGTCAGTTTCAATGGACTCCACCACGTATTCCATTGTCCCCACGCAGCTTCCGGCGTACCGTACGCATAGGAGATATACTGCTGCACCCCTTTGCGCATGTGTCCCCGGCCGTCGCCGCTCCACCCGCAATTGTGCAGGTAAGGCTTCAAATTATCACGAATCTCTCCTTTCCGGGTAAAATGGATTCCGTCCTCCGATTCCCACAACACGATATAGCTGTCGGGACCAATCCGCTGGGCGGCATGGATCGCCTGAAATTTCTTGAGATCGTCACGGTATTTCACATCGCAATGATCGGCCCCTTTGATGTCGCTCTTATTGATCACCGTCCCGTGGAAATTCAGATGGGCGGGCCAATTCGGATCGTTCGCATCGGCCGTAACCAACCGGGTCGTTATCGACTCGTCGCCCGTCGCATTCCAGGTATAGTAGCAATAGACGCTGTCGCCGAGCACCACGAACGACGGCTCCCCGGCTCCGAACTTCTTCGGATCGTCCGTGTACCGGATCATCGGCTGTACGTCCGTCCCGGTAGTCCAGCCCGAACCGTTCCACTTTTCCCACGGGCCTACCGGCGATTTCGAACGGGCGATATAAACATGGTTTTCGACCATCCCCTCGTTTTCAGTAGAAGTATAACCCGCATAGTAATAATCGCCCCACTGGGCTACGGCCGGGTCGCATACCGAAAAATGATCGGAAGCAAATTCGGTCGGAAGCAGCACCATCTGCTCCGGAGTCCACGTTTTGCCTCCGTCGGTCGAATGCTGATAGGAAGCCTGATCCCAGAATATGGTTCCGTCCGAAAAGTCCTGCGACACGCGTGCCCGGAAGCTACCGGCGACCTCTTCTCCGTTCAAATAGTTGGTCACCCCTTCCATATTCTTATCCGACTGCCAGACCATACACTGGTCGTTGTTGCCGTCGCTGAGCGTCCACAAGTATTCGCCGTACGGAAACTTATCCTTGTTGACCAGCTCCAGGCTCTGGTTGTCCTTATAATTTTCATAGCGCTGCGTGGCCACCGGACGGTGCCGCAGGGTCGTTTTATAGTCGGTATCCCACCGGTACAGGCTGAACGTAAGCGATGCGTTTTTCGCCTGTTGATTCGGGCAGATCACGCGTACCGAATAGAACGGTTTGGTTTCGGCGAACCGCTGGGCGGCCGTCATGCCTTTGCCCAGCACGACCGGCTTCATGACGGCATCGGCATCGAATTTCAGATTGCCGTCGTCGTGATAACCGCCCGGAGCGGCGAACCACGCATCGACCGAGCCGTCTTTGTTGACGATGATGGAAGGTCCGTAACGGTACTGTCCGCCGGTGTAAATATCCCACCCCGTCTCGACGACGGGAATTTCCAGAACCGACTTGCAACCGCCCAAAGCCAGCGCCGGAATCATTGCCAAAACCAATTTCATTCTCTTTTTCATAGGTCAAAAATTTAAGGATGCGCAAATATCGTATTCAGACCCAAAAACCGTTCCAGACGGCCTTAATATCAAAATTAAATTATTTTTTCTGAAATAACAAATTCATCCGTAAAATTATTCCGAAAAGACGCAAATAGTCGCGCTTTTCGCTAAACAGATATCCCGACTTCGGGTTTTGCCAACAGTCTATTCCAGCAACCGGACGATCCGTCCGCAGGCCTCCCCGTCCCCGTAGGGATTCACGGCCTCGCTCATTGCCCGGTAATAAACGGGGTCGGTCAACAAAGCGGAAACCTCGGAAACGATCCGGGCCTCGTCCGTACCGACCAACTTGACCGTACCGGCCTGCACGGCCTCCGGCCGTTCGGTGGTTTCGCGCATCACCAACACCGGTTTACCGAGCCCCGGAGCCTCTTCCTGAATGCCTCCGCTGTCGGTCAGCACGACCGCGCTTTTCTCCATCAGGTATACGAAAGGCAGGTATTCCTGCGGTTCGATCAAGAACAGGTTCTGCGGCGCGTCCGTCCCGAAAACCTCGCCGATCGGGCGCCGCACGTTCGGGTTCAAGTGCATCGGATAGACGAAATCGACCTCCGGGAACCTGCCGGTCAGCGTCCGGATCGCCGTACAAATACGCAAAAAGCCGTCCCCGAAATTTTCCCGCCGGTGTCCGGTAATCAGCACCAGCCGGCGATCGGACAATCGCCTCGCGGCATCGTATCCCGCCCGCCGCAGCTCCCCTGCCAGTCTCCCGGCCAGGGCCTCGTCCGACTTGATCCGTCCGACCACCGCATGGAGCGCATCGATCACCGTATTGCCGGTCACGAATATCCGGTCGTCCGGAACGCCCTCCCGCAACAGGTTTTCGCGGGCCAGCGAGGTCGGCGCGAAGTGAAACGACGCCAGCCGCCCGGTTAACTGACGGTTGATCTCCTCGGGCCATGGGTTGTACATATCGTGCGTACGCAGGCCCGCTTCGACATGCCCCACCGGAATCCGCGCGTAGAAAGCCGCCAGCGCGGCGGCCGCGGAAGTGGTCGTATCGCCGTGCACCAACACCACGTCCGGCTTCGCTTCGGCCAGCACGCCGCGCATCCCGGCCAGTACGGCCGTCGTAATATCGTAGAGATCCTGCCCCCGCTTCATGATATTCAGGTCGTAATCGGGAACGATCCCGAATAGACGCAACACCTGATCCAGCATCTCGCGGTGCTGTCCGCTGACGCAGACGACCGTTTCGAACCGGTCGGGACGCTCCCGGAGCGCTCCGACCAGCGGGGCCATTTTGATCGCCTCCGGCCGGGTGCCGAAAACCAGCATGATTTTTTTCATTCCGTTACTGTTTTTTAAAAACGCCGCAAAAATCGAGAATAACGGCGTCATCCCGATATTCCAGAGTTTTAAATTCTTTGTGCGCCACCAAAAAAGCGATGATATCGGATTCGGCATAAGCCTTCCGGTAATCGGCGAGTTTGAATACCGGATGCTCCCGCACGTTCGGCTCGACGATCCGGTAATCGGCATCCTCCCCCTCCATCACTTTCGAAGCGATATACTTGGCAGGACTCTCGCGCAGGTCGTCGATATTCGGCTTGAAAGCCAGTCCCATCAGGGCTACCCGCGGGGGACGCCCCTGCGTCACTTTGAACCGCTGGATAGCGGCTTTGACCTGCCCGGCGCACCAGAAGGCCTTATAATTGTTGATCTCGCGCGATTTGGCGATCAACTGCGACTCGCTCGGAAAATCGGCCGTGATAAAATAAGGGTCGACCGCAATGCAGTGGCCCCCCACCCCGCTGCCGGGTTGCAGGATATGTACGCGCGGATGTTTGTTCGCCAGTTCGATCAATTCCCAGACGTTGATCCCCGCTTTGGCGCAGATCAGCGAAAGTTCGTTGGCAAAGGCAATCTGAACGTCACGCGACGAATTTTCGGTCAGCTTACACATCTCGGCCGTCCGGGCATTGGTCGGATGCAGCGCGCCCTCCACGAAACGGGCGTAAAAAGCTATCGCCCGCTGCGTCGAAGCCTCGTCGATCCCGCCGATCACCCGGTCGTTGTGCACCAACTCGTGCAACACGTTGCCCGGCAGCACCCGCTCCGGACAGTAGGCGACGTGCAGTTGCCCTTCGAGCTCGGGCCGCTCCGAAAAGATCAGCCTCGCCATCCGGTCGGTCGTTCCGACCGGCGAAGTGGATTCGATGATAAAAAGGTCGCCCGCTTTCAGCAACGGAACGACCGAACGCGTAGCGGCCTCCACGTACGAAACGTCCGGCTCGTGATTCCCTTTGAACGGAGTCGGCACGACGATCAGGTAAACGCCGCTCGCGACCGGCTTCGTAGCGGCCCGGAACCGTCCCGCCCGCACGACTTCGCGGACTACCTCCCGCAATCCCGGTTCGACAATGTGAATCTCGCCCCGGTTGACGGTATCCACGACCTGCGGATCGATATCGACTCCGATGACCTGCAATCCTTTGGATGCGGCCACGGCCGCCGTCGGCAGGCCGATATAGCCCAACCCGAGAAAAAGTATCTGTTCGGTACTCTCCATAACTGTTCTGATGCTTTTAGATACGACCGATCGTTGCGGCGCTTCCTGCGTCGCACAATCGGCGCGATAAAGTTACGGAAATTTACGAATTTCTACGCTATCGCCCCGTTTTAATCACATTTTCAGGCAGAAACAATATCGGTCCGGGTTAATGGCGAAATAATTCCACGCAGGAAGGGATCCGGTCGATCTCGTAATAAACCGCATGAATCCGTTCCGGATGAACGATCACAATCTGCAAACCGGGTTTCTCTTTTCCCGCCGGGTGGTCGGCTGAACCGGCTACCGAGAAATGCGTATCGTTAAAATCGGATTCCGTCCGGCGACACAGGTGTCCGGCCAGCACCAGATCGACGCGATAACGGGCGCAGAGATCGAGGTATCGCTGCCGTTCCTGCGACGGAATGTTTTCGTCGGCGTCGGGTTCGTCCGGCCGGTTTACAAAAAACGGATGATGTCCGATCAGTATCCGGCGCCGGTATTTCCCGGCGTGCCGGAGCTGCTTTTCGAGCCAATCGTATTGCTGCCGGCGCTGCCCGGAGTTCCCCGCTTTTACGACCGGCGTATTCAGGCCGATCACGCAACACCCTTCCTTACGGAAAACGAAACGATCGCTGCCGTACCGGCCGATAAAATCCTGCACCGCTTCGGGCGAGGCTTCGTCCCCTACGTCGCAAGCGCCCGGCAACAGATAAATCGGGATTTTCGAATCGATCCGGCGGCACAACTCCCGGAACCCGGCCAGTTGGGCGGCGTTCCCGCGGTCGTTCACCAGATTCCCGGAAATCACCACGAATGCGGGCTTCAACCGGTTGATCGCGTCGATAAACTGCTTGAACTGCTGTTTTTCCCGCTCGAAACCGCCGTCCTCACTACAAAGGCCCAACCGCGGATCGCTCAACTGAACGAAAAAGAACGACCGGTCCTTTCCCGGGGCGGAAAAAGAAAAGGAAAACAGCATACAAAACAAAAAGAATACGATACGTTTCATAATCCGAGGAGATTAAATGACGATATTCAGCACATAAAAAAATGCTATGACCGGTCGTAAAGTTAAAAATAATTGCCATAATTCAAAAATATTTGATTCCATACGCTCTTTTTGCGCCATCGTCCGCTTCAGGAACGACTAAAATTCGGATCGTTCGGTATTTTTTATTCACGGATAAAACGGTATCTTTGAAAAGCACCGTTTTGAACATCGAATTACTATGAAAAGGATTGCCATTCTATCGTCCAGCGTGCGGACGGGACGCCTCAGTCACCGTGTCGCCCTCTATCTTCAACACTATCTGACGGCCAACGAACTGGCCGAAACCGAAATACTCGACCTGAAAGCGTACGATTTTCCGCTGTTCGAGGAACGTTTCGCCTTCCTGCCGAATCCGTCCGGGAAAGTGATCGATTTCACCGAACGACTCGTGGCGGCCGACGCGCTGATCATCGTCACTCCGGTCTACAACGCCTCCTTCCCGGCCGCGCTGAAAAACGTCATCGACCTGTACCTGCAGGAGTGGCGCCGCCAACCGGTGGCGGTCGTTTCGGTCACCTCGGGCAAAGTGCCGGGAATCGCGACGGTACAGCAACTCCAGGCTTTGCTGCTGAAACTCGGGGCGTTGGTCGTACCGATGCTGTGCACGGTGATTTCGGCCGGGGAGACTTTCGACGAAAAAGGGACGGCCGCTTCTCCCGCAGCGACCGAGAAACTGCTGCGCCCGATGATCGACGAGCTACTCTGGCTGACCGGTAAAACCGACGAATAAGATTCCGGGAAACCCGAAGACGGCATTTACCGTTCCGTCTCCGCCTGCCGGCTCACATAGCGGAGCAATCCGTCGCAGGCGTCTTCCAACAGATCGAGCACCCGCTCGAACCCTGCCGCCCCGCCGTAATAGGGATCCGGAACCTCCGTTTCGTCGAAACGGGTGCAGAAATCGGTCATTTTCCGGATCTCGGCCCGGCCATCCGCCGGAGCCTTGCGGCGCAGGTCCCGGATGTTCCGATCGTCCATACCGACGATCAAATCGAAACGGTTGAAATCTTCCGCAATCACCGGACGGGATATCGAAGTCAGCCGATATCCCCGTTGAGACGCATGCCGCTTCATTCGAGGATCGGCCCCCTCCCCCGCATGGTAACCGATTATTCCGGCCGAATCCACCTCGACCTTTCCGCTCATTCCGGCTTTGTCAACGGCCTCGCGAAACACGGCTTCGGCACTCGGAGAACGGCATATATTCCCGAGACAGACAAAAAGCACTTTATATTTTCCGTTCATAACAAATTATTTACATCCCGATCTTTTCGGTTTATCCGCCCGTTTTCCGAACACGCCGGGAAACGGATTTTATACCCGACGCAAAAATACAAAAAGTCCCGGAAAACCGCACCCGGAAAACAGACCACACAAAAAACCTGTAAATAAACAATATACAGTAAAAACATCCGACAATAACTAAGAAATTAGTAAAAAAAAACTTGCACAACTAAAATTTTAGTTATATGTTTGTTTTCAAATCAACCGGTATATTATGAAAAAAGAGACGGAGCGGGAAAACATGCGGGAACTGACCCGGGCGGAACTCGAAATAATGCAAATCCTGTGGGACGAAAAAAAACGCTTTCGTAAACGATATCCTCGAACGGATGCCCGAACCGAAACCTGCTTATAATACGGTTTCGACGATCGTGCGCATCCTCGAAAAGAAAGGCGCCGTCGGGCACGAAGTCCTCGGAAAAAGCCACCGCTACTACCCGCTGTTCGGGCGCGAAGCCTACACGCAAAACCTGATGCAGGGAGTCGTCCGCAATTTCTTCGGCAACTCGTTCGCCCGAATGGTCTCGTTTTTCTGCGAGAAGGAACACTTGCCGGCCGACGAGTCCGAAAAAATCCTGCAAATCGCGCAGGAAGCCATCGCCCGAACAAAAAAACGAACCGAGTAACCCGGAACCGCACGGCGCACCCCGATCCGACGGTACCTCAACCGTAAAACTTATGGGAACTGAACTACCCTACCTCGTCAAAACACAGATTTGTCTCGCAGCGTTCTGGATCGTCTACCGGCTGTTGTTCGCATGCGACAAGGCATTCGCACGCAACCGGGCCTACCTGCTGCTGACAGTAGCGGCGGCTTTTGTCATTCCGGCGCTTTCCGTTCCGGTATGGACGCCGGAGGCAACCGGAGGAGAACCGTACGGTTTCCGCATTCCGGCCGAGATCTTCACCGGAATACAACCCGAAACGCTCCCCGGCACCCGACCGGGCGGTATTCCGCAGGGACTCCGACTGTTTTGCTACGCAGGCAATCTGATCATGCTGCTGGCGTTATCGGCAGGCGGATTCCGGCTGTGGAGAATCACCCGTCGCGCCACGCTGCTACAACCGGGCAAAATCCGTATTTACGGCCTCAACATGCAGGGTTCCGCCTTCACCTTCTTCAACCGCATCTATATCAACGAACTGGGGACGAAGCCGCAGGACATCGCGCAGATCGTCGCGCACGAGACGCACCATGCGAGACTGCGCCACAGTTGGGACATTCTGCTGTCGTCCGTACTGCGGATTCTATTCTGGTGGAATCCGTTCGTGTGGCTGTGGGAACGTTCGCTCAGAGAGGTGCACGAGTTCCAGGCCGACGATGCGGTACTGAACAACGGTTTCGATTCGGAACAATACATCGCGCTGATCCTCGGAGGACTTACCGTCATCCGTCCGGAGTTTGTCAGCGGGTTCCGTTATTCACTCATCAAAAAACGCCTTATCATGATCGCTCGAAACAAACAAAAACGCCGGTCGAAATTCAGAATTTTGCTGGCATTACCGCTAACCGCGCTCCTGACGGTTTGCTTTTCCTTTACCGAACGCCCGGTACGGCAATCCGTACTTACGGAGACCGCCGACACCGAACAACCGTACTCTCCGAACAACGGGGAAAGCCCCCAGAGGTTATCCGCCGTGCAACAAATGTCCTCTTCCTCCGCAACCGGGACGAATGGCGGAAATGCGATCGCACCTACCTCCCCCGCGCCGCCGCCTTCGACAGCCGATGAACAGAACGAAAAAAACGCAGCGCGCCCGACCGTTTCGAAACAACCGGAACAGCCTACCGAGACATCGCAAAACGCCCGGGAGCATACGACCGATACGGCATCCCGTACGACTGCGTTCGACAGGCAATCGACCGATCTGATCAAACAAGCCAATGCTTTGGCCTCCCGTACGGCTGAGCTCAATAGACAATCGGCCCAGTTGGCCCATGCATTGACAAACAACCTCTCGTCCGAACAAACCCGTTCCATAGCATCCCGTATGGCTGCGCTCAACAGGCAATCGGCCAATCTGTCCCATGCGCTGGCCAGCCGAATGGCAAGATTTTCAGACTCAACAAACAGAGCCTCTTCCGATACTTCAATATTCGGGAAACCCCGCCCCATCATTCTCATCGACGAGAAAGAAGTAGACAATATCAAGGGACTGAATCCAAACGACGTCGAAACGGTATCGGTGCTCAAAGACCCGACGCTTGTGGGCGTCTACGGCGACAGAGGCAAAAACGGAGTGATTCTAATCAAGACCAAATCCCTGTCGAAAAACTCCCGCGTCAAAATCGTAGAGATACCCGCCGTCATAACGTCTGATCGATCCGATAAGCCTGCTCGAAATCCGGAAGAAAACGAAAAACCGGAAAAATAAATACCCGAACATTTAAAAAGAATCGAACCCCAAGACAAACCGCGGGACAAAGATAACCGGAATTTCCGGTTATCTTTGTCCCGCGTTCCGATACGGCATCGTACCGGCATATACGACACGACACAAAGCGAAAAGACCATGAAATACAAATTTACCGCACTGAAAACCGGACTTCTGATCAGCCTATTGATGGGTTGCGCCTGCTGCAACCTCCGCCGAAACACGGTGGAACAGATACAGATCATCCCGGCCGACACCGTAAAATCGCTGTTCAGCAACCACGAGTCGAACGATACGCCCGTCGAGAAGAAAATGCGCGACCAGGGACTGGTCGACATCGCCGAACAGGATTCGTCGATCGCCGTGCGCCTGGTCTATGCGACACCCTACAACTTCATGGGCAAACGGCTCTATCACGGATTGACGAAAGCCTTCATGCTGCCCGAAACGGCCGGTATGCTGATCGATGCGAAAAACCGGCTCAAAGCGATCCGTCCCGACCTGAACCTGCTGGTCTACGACGCCGCACGCCCCCTTTCGGTACAGCGGGAAATGTGGGATATGGTCAAAGGAACCGCGATGAAAGATTTCGTAGCCAACCCGAACAACGGCCCCGGTATGCACAACTTCGGAGCAGCGGTCGACCTGACGCTAATGGACTGCACCGGACAACCGCTGCCGATGGGATCGTGTTACGACTTTTTCGGCGACGAAGCGCGCATTACCGACGAGCGGCAGTTGCTCGACTCGGCGCGTATCACCCGGCGGGAACTGGAAAACCGACTGCTGCTGCGCCGGGTAATGACCGAAGCGGGCTTCACGACCATCTCCGAGGAGTGGTGGCACTTCAACATCATGCCGACCGCCGAAGCCCGTAAAATATTAACGCCTATCGACTGAACACGCCGGATCGGGCGGAGGCAACCGACTCCGCCCGATCCGTTTCGAGACACGGGATTCTATTTACTGAAATCCAGATTTTCAGGAGATTCGGGAATATTTGGATTCATATCCATGCCTGTCAACGGAACCGAATCGCCGACGATTTCGAACGACACGTTACCGAACCAGACTTTTCCCTCTCCGTCCAACAATACGCCGTAGGCCAGCTTTCCCGCATCGGCAGGGACATCGAGTACGATCTGACATTGCTTCCAATCCGTAGTTCCTTTTATCGGACGATCCTGCATATTGTCAAAAGCGAGACTGTTTCTGGAATTTTTCGCATCGATCCGGAACCACATGCCAGCCCAACCGGTAACATTTTCCGATTTGATATCCGCAGTCATTTTAACGCGTTTACCGGCATATTGGCCGGGAAGACACATCTGCATCAATGTACCGAACTTTCCAACGCCTGACTGAAAAGCCTCGACCGACTGAATCACAGCTACGTTCTTCCCATCTTTTTTCGCAGACGGATCGACCCCCATTTCATAATTTTCAGGTGCGGTGCCCGCTTTGATCCACCCTTCCGGCACGGTCAGCGATCCGGCGGCATCGCTGTTTCCGGCCATTCCGAAAGACATCAGCGCCAAAGCCGCTACTGGAAGGTAAACCAGCGACTTCCAATAAACCTTTCCGTTTTTTCTCATCGTGTTCATCATAGCAATTCGTTTTTTGGTTTGACAATAGGTGTTATTGAAATTGGTTGCGAGTGCAAAATGTTGCAGGCCGACGCTTTTACGGATAATCAGCATCTGGTATTTACGGGCGTCGACGCCACGCTTCAACGCATAATCGTCGGCCTGGTATTCATGTATCTCACGCAGATCCCGCTTGATCAGATAGATCACCGGATTGAACCAGAAGACGATTTGCGCCACGGTAAGCAACGTCAGATCGAACACGTGTCCCAACTGCCGGTGTCCCTGCTCGTGGGTCAGGATCTCCTCCCGGTTGTTCGCGTAATCTTCGTCGGAAATGACCACGTATTTTCCGAAAGAAGCCGCCGACACCATCCCCGGCAAGACGATCACCTCGGCCCCGAAATAGTCCGATAAAATCTCAAATAATACCAAACTATTTTTATTTTCTGCTATTCGGGAAAGAGAGAACTAGAAACGCAACTTGCGAAAGAAGGTTTCCATCCATTCGCGGCACTCCTGTTCGAGAATGCCGGTGCGAACCTGCGTTTTCGGAGTCGAGACCAACCTACTACTTTAAATCATTGTGTACATAGAAGTTACAAACTGATGTTTTAGTTAAAAAAATACAGTAAACACAACAAGAGCGGGTAACAAAGAACAATCGACCTTTTGTATATTTTCTTTTTCTCAGGATCAATATCCCGCTTATAAACAACGATATAGGCAACAGCGAATATTATGATAAGCCACTCCGAAGAAGCCGTGGAATCATCCTCCCACCCAAGCCTTTGCAGCGGATCTTTTATGTATAAATACAAATACAATCCGCAAAATAACCAAAATCCGACTTCAAGTAGAATTTTTTTCGTATTCATAATTCAACACATTACTTCTTATTTATTGACTGATATACTGTAAACGGTGGAAGAGGTACCTGTGGTAGAAGAGTAAGCTGTCGATTCCCTTATAGTTATTCCAGAAGAACTACCCAATTCAAGATATTCATTTTGAGCTTTTGCGAAAGGTGCACTGACAAAATATGAGCAAGCTTTAACCAATGAAAGACCCACAGCCCCTGTATACCTAAGGGCAATCGCTTCTGCCAATTTTTCAACTGCACCTCCAGTCTTTTTTAAATCTTCAAATAAAGCCATCGTCTCAGCGTGACTCAACTTCGTAACCGTCGTACTGGTAAATCCGTCGTAATACCCTTCTGTTTCTGCTTTGGTCCTCGGAATAAAAACTTGAATATCAAATGGATTCTCGATCGTAATACCCAAATCTCTATGTTCTCTAAAATATAAATAGGCTCGATATTGAGCATTCTTATTGTCAACAGACTGTTGCATCAGTGAAAACAATTCATCCGACATATACACCTCTGCTGCATAATCGACTGTTAAAAAACAAGAATCATTTGTCATTACCAGATATTTACTTATTCGATCAAAAGCCACACCCAGTATCTCCAGTTGCTCCATAGAGAACTCACCATTTTCGGGTTCTTCAATATACAAATACTTTGTCTCTAATGATCGGGACGAGGTTTTGTTCCAATTGCTCCATGAGTCATTCTCTTTGCTGCAACTAAATATCAATAATCCTGAAATGCACAGCAAAACATCACAATTACATAAGTCAAGTTTTTTTTCATAATTTTTTATAGATTTAGATGATAAAACAATCACAACACAACATATAAACAACACAACATATAAATAGATTATACGCTTTAAATATACATGAAAAACATTGAATATCAAACTTTTTTTTCACACAAAACATAAAAAATCGAGTTTCTCAACTTTTTATATAAAAGTTAAGCACTCCTAAGTATCTCGATACCGGTCTATAATCAGAACTAAATATAAAAAGCTCTTTCTTCGTGTGGATATACGTTATATATTTCGATTGCAAACTACCTTTCCGGCCGGTTCGAGCAAATGCACAGCAAGTATTATCCACAGAAGCGACTGCCATTGTACAAAACACACGCTATCCCGAACAAAAGATTACAGATAACTTAAAGTTTGCCAGAAATTAAAACCGTAGCTTTCGGAAAAACCGCTCCATCCATTCGCGGCACTCTTGTTCGAGAATGCCGGTGCGAACCTGCGTTTTCGGATGGAACAGCGAAGGCGTATGCAGCGACGCCCCCCGTTTCGGATCGGGCGCGCCATAAATCACCTGCCCCACCTGACACCAGAAACAAGCCCCGGCACACATGACGCACGGTTCGACGGTCACATACAAACGGCATTCGTTCAGGTATTTCCCGCCGATCGCTCCGGTCGCCGCCGTCAGCGCCTGCATCTCGGCGTGCGCCGTCGGATCGGCCAGCGTTTCGGTCAGGTTGTGGCCGCGTCCCACGATCCGGTCGCCGTACACGACCACCGCCCCGATGGGCACTTCTCCTTTATTAAAAGCTTTGCGGGCTTCGTCCAGAGCCTGCCGCATGAAAAATTCATCGCCGTTTTGCATCCCGTTCGCCAGAAATTTACTATCTTTGAAACCTGTTTTGCAGGATCGGAGGAACTGATTTCCCGGCACATTCCCGCATTTCAAAAGACAAAAATATAAAAAATCAGGTAATGTACAGAACGCATACCTGCGGAGAACTCCGCATCGAAAATTCAGACCAAAACGTTACGCTGGCCGGCTGGGTACAGAAAGTGAGAAATCTCGGCGCCATGACGTTCATCGATATCCGCGACCGTTACGGCATCACCCAATTGGTAGTCGAAGAACATTCGTCCGACGAAGTGCGCGCCACGGCCGCCGGACTGGGACGCGAATACGTGATACAGGCCAGCGGGAAAGTGATCCCCCGGGCCGCGAAAAACCCGAAGATCCCGACCGGCAAGATCGAAGTGGCGGTCGACGGACTGAAGGTGCTCAACGTATCGCAAACCCCTCCGTTCACGATCGAAGACAACAGCGACGGCGGCGATGAACTGCGGATGAAATACCGTTTCCTCGACCTGCGCCGCAACCCGCTGAAAAACGCGCTGATACTGCGTCACCGGATGGCGCACGAAATTCGCAATTACCTGGACGAAAATAGCTTTCTCGAAATAGAAACGCCCTATCTGATCAAATCGACGCCGGAAGGCGCGCGCGACTTCGTGGTTCCGTCGCGGATGAACCCGGGCGAATTCTACGCGCTGCCGCAGTCGCCGCAAACGTTCAAACAACTGCTGATGGTGGCCGGTTACGACCGCTATTTCCAGATCGTGCGCTGTTTCCGCGACGAAGACCTGCGGGCCGACCGTCAGCCGGAATTTACGCAGATCGACTGCGAAATGTCGTTCGTCGAACGCGAAGACGTTTTGAATATGTTCGAAGGCCTGGCAAAGCGCCTGTTCAAAAACATCCTCGGCAAAGAGTTCGACGGGAACTTCCCGCGGATCGGCTGGCACGAAGCGATGGATAAATACGGATCGGACAAACCCGATATCCGGTTCGGCATGACGTTCAACGACATTACCGAAGCCGCCCAAGGTAAGGGATTCGGCGTATTCGATTCGGCCGAATATGTCGGCGCGATCTGCGCCGAAGGGTGCGCAGGCTATACCCGCAAGCAGCTGGACGAACTGACCGAATTCGTCAAAAGGCCGCAGGTCGGCGCCAAAGGCATGGTGTACGTGCGCTGCGAAGCCGACGGCAACTACAAATCGAGCGTAGACAAGTTCTACGGACAGCAAGACCTCGGGAAATGGGCGGCGCAGTGCGGCGCCAAAGCGGGCGACCTGCTGCTGATCCTCAGCGGGCCGCGCAGAAAAACGCAGACCGCCCTGTGCGAATTACGCCTCGAAATGGGCAATCGGCTGGGACTGCGGTCGCACGAGAAGTTCGCGCCGCTGTGGGTAGTCGATTTCCCGCTGCTCGAATGGGACGACCAGACGCAGCGTTTCTACGCGATGCACCACCCGTTCACGTCGCCGAATCCCGAAGACATCGGCCTGTTCGACACCGATCCGGGAAAAATCCGGGCCAACGCCTACGACTTCGTCGTCAACGGCGTGGAAGTCGGCGGAGGGTCGATCCGTATCTTCGATGCCGAACTGCAGGCAAAGATGTTCGAAACGCTCGGCTTTACGCACGAAGAGGCGGAGAACCAGTTCGGATTCCTGATGAACGCATTCCGGTTCGGCGCGCCGCCGCACGGGGGTATCGCCTTCGGGTTCGACCGCTGGTGCGCGCTGTTCGGCGGAGCCGACTCGATCCGCGACTACATCGCCTTCCCGAAAAACAACTCGGGCCGCGACGTAATGATCGACTCGCCTTCGAACATTTCGAACGCGCAGCTCGAAGAACTGTCGCTGACCGTCAAAAAAGAAGAAAAGTAAATCCAAGACGATTCCCGTTTCGGGGAGTCGTCCGTTTCGATATTCATCCCGGAGAGGTTTCCTTTCCGGGATATTTTGTATAAATTTGTATAAAACCGACGACTCGATGAAACGAAAAATCACCGCCCTGCTGTTCGCCTGCTGCGTCACGACGCTCGCAGCGCAAAGCGGCCAACCGCAACCGCCCGAAAATTACCGTCCGAGAATCCACTTCTCGCCGGCCGAAGGCTGGATGAGCGACCCGAACGGACTGGTTTATTACGACGGCGAGTACCACCTCTGCTACCAGCACATCCCGTTCGACGAAAACGGCAACCTCCCTTGGGGAGAGATGTACTGGGGACATGCCGTCAGCCGCGATCTGCTGAACTGGCAGCATATGCCGATCGCGCTGGCTCCGGACAGCCTGGGCTATATCTTTTCGGGATGCTGCGTAGCCGACCTGAACAACACGTCCGGACTCGGAACCGCCGCCGATCCGCCGATTCTGGCGATCTTCACCTATTACGATCCGGTCGCCGCCGCCCAGGGACGGATCGAAACCCAGTCGCAAGGACTGGCATACAGCACCGACCGGGGACGCACGTGGACCAAATACGCCGCCAATCCGGTTCTGCCGAATCCCGGCATCGCCGACTTCCGCGATCCGCATATCGTCCGGCACGAACCTTCCGGACAATGGATCATGGTGCTGACCGCCGGCAAAGCCGTCCGGTTCTACGGATCGCCCGACTGCCTGCACTGGGAATACCTCAGCGAATTCGGGCACGACCGCGGATCGCACGTCGGGCCGTGGGAATGCCCCGACCTGTTTCCGCTCCGGGTCGAAGGATCGAAAGAAATCAAATGGGTGCTGCTGGCCAGCGTCGTGAATTTTACCGAAACGCCCGATAAGCTCGCTACGGCGACCCAGTATTTTATCGGAGATTTCGACGGAAAACATTTTACCAGCGAACAAACCGATACGCTGTGGATCGATTACGGCAAGGATAATTACGCGGGCATCACGTTCGACAACGCGCCGGACGACCGCCGGATTTTCGTCGGCTGGATGCACTCGCACCAATATGCGGCGGCCGCGCAGGGGCATACGACCCAGTCTTGGTCGGGAGCCGCCACTTTCCCGCGCGAACTGAGCATCGTCCGCAGCGCCGACGGCTACCGGCTGAAATCGAAGCCGGTGCGGGAACTGGAACGGCTTCGCGACCGATCGGTGAAACTGAAACGGCAGAAAATAAACCGTACGGCGACGCTGTCCGACCGGATTCCGTTCGACAAAGCCCCCATCGAACTCGACCTGACTTTCGATGGCATCGACGGCCCGGATGCTCCGTCGCGATACGGCATCCGGCTCCGCAACGACCTCGGGGAGTACGTCTCGATGGAATACGACCGGAAGAAACGGCTGTTCCGGGTCGACCGCACGCAAGCGGCGGCCGTCCGGTTTTCGGATCCTTTCGCCTCCGTACAGACCGCCCCCTACGAACCGGAAACGGGAACGATGCGCTGGCGGTTGCTCGTCGACGTCGCGTCAATGGAGTTGTTCGCGGCGGACGGCCGGATCGTCTTCACCGACGTATTTTTCCCCGGCAAACCGTTCGATATCATCGAACTATTCACCGAAGGCGGCAACGTGACGCTGAAAAAAGGCGATGTTACGGCGCTGGAAACGATCCGATGCAATCCGGTAGAACCCTGACCTCACGCTGTCCGAAACCGACAGCCAGGAGAGTGGGAACGTCTTGCGACGCCCGCCGGAACGTTTCGTTTATTAGTAATATAAAATAAAAGTTATGAAAAACCGGAAAAAAATCGTTGTCTTCACCGGCGCCGGAGTCAGTGCCGACAGCGGCATCTCGACTTTCCGCGACTCCGACGGGCTGTGGGACAAATACCGCATCGAGGACGTATGCACCCCCGAAGCATTGGCTCGCAACCGCAAAACGGTTATCGACTTCTACAACATCCGGCGGCGCGAGTTGCTGTCGAAAGAGCCGAATGCCGGACACTACGCGATCCGGAAACTGGAAGATCATTTCGACGTGGAGGTCGTCACGCAGAACATCGACGACCTGCACGAGCGGGCCGGCAGCACGCACGTCACCCACCTGCACGGCGAACTGCGTAAACTGCGCAGCAGCGCCGACGAATCGCTGGTCGTACCGATCGAAGGTTGGGAACAACACCTCGACGACCGCGCCCCGGACGGATCGCTGCTACGTCCGTTCGTGGTCTTTTTCGGCGAGGGCGTCCCGATGTTCGACCGCGCGGCCCGAATCGCCGCTACGGCGGATCTACTGATCGTCGTAGGCACCTCGTTGGCCGTGTATCCGGCCGCCTCGCTGGTACGCTACATCCGACCGGATGTCCCGGTTTACCTGATCGACCCGAACGAGCCGGATATGTCCGGTATCCGCAACCCGACAGAACTTATCCGGATGAACTCGGCGCAAGGCACTCCGCTGCTTGTGGACAGGCTGATCGGCGAGTTCGGAAATCTCTGATCCTACGCCAAGACAGCCGGGAGGCTTCCGCACGGAAGCCTCCCGGCTGTCTTTATACGCTTTCGGATTATCAGTAAACGAGCGATGTTTCCGGATTCCGATACCAATCCTTATGCCCCCCGGAAGCTACCCAACTGCTGAAATCGGGGTAAGCCTCATCGATCCGCGTTCCTTCCTTCGGACACCGGAAGTCGTAACCGGCGATATGGATCGCAAACGGGAACTGATTGTTTTTCGACACGTAATACAGGCCCTTGTCGGGCTGCGAAACGTCGTGTCCGAAATGCAACTGCGTCCTGTCGGCCAGCGCCGTCGGAGGATAATTGACCAAATGCACTTCGGATCCCCGTCCTTCGTCGGTCTTCAATACGGCGAACGGATTGTAAGGCGGTACGACCCGCTCGTAACCGATCCCGCTGGTAAACGAAGTCGTCACTGTAAACGTATGTCCCAGCGCAACGCCGATATCGTCGAACAACACGACCGTCGGATGATCCTGACCCGGTTCCAGGCTCTTCCCTTTCATGAAGGAAGACGGCGCCAGGTCGCTTTCGATCTGCACGCTCCGAACCGCATCCGCCCCGAGCAGGTGCAACTGATAACCGAAACCGTCGGTATAAGCCGCGCCATTGTGTTTAGCGGTAAATTCATCGACGGTACGGGACACGTTGTTGCTTCTGTCCGTATAAACCCGGCTTTTATACAATACGACCACGTCGTTCATATCGTAGTCCCCTTCGTAAGGCCACAGATCCTCGAACGCCAGCGTTCCCCGGTATTCGGTGTAGGTATCGGGGTCGGCGCCCGGTTCCGGCAGATCAGGAACGCCGGGAATCGCGTTCTGGTGTTCCATCTGTAGACCGAACAGCGCGTCCGTATAATTCCAGTCCTTGTTGTCCTCGAATCCGACGGCTACCCATCCGCTTTGCCGGTCATACAGAGAAACCGTGCGCTGCTGGCGCTTCCCGTCCGCCATCGGGTTCAAATCGGGCTTCGAATAACGGATATCCTTCGCATAATCGTAAGATGCGATATTCCCACTGGCAAACCAGTGTCCCATCAGGAAAAATCCGATGCTGACCCCGGCCGGGAATTCATCCTGAAAAGCCGTTCCGTCCCAGTACTTGAGCTGCACCCGATCGCCGGCAAGCAACGACCCGACACGCACATCCGAATTACCTTTGTAATACTTGGTTACATTCGGGAATGCGATGATTTTCGTCAGGGCGTCCGCCGCAGGAACCGTTCCGGTCGGATAGGTAAAATATCCCACGACGTTCTGCCACGAAGCGCCGCTTTTCAGAAAGACCATATTGATCTTGGTCGGCGACTCGATCGAAATATCCGCACTGGCCTCATCTTCGAACAATTCGGGATAAACGGTAGTGATGAATTTGCCGACGACTCCCGAATAGACCTTATCCACCCTCGCAACGAATGAGGCAGGCAGTTCATTATCCGACAGCACATTAGGCAACGTTCCGTATACATCCGTCCATTCGGACAATACTTTGCAATCGTCCGGATACGTGTAACCGCTCCCGGTCATCGCTTTCGATCCGGCATGCTGCGCGATATACTCGTTCTGGTCGAAATCGATCCGGTTTCCGGAAACTTTCAGATGCGCCGTTCCGACGGAACCGATCGCATCGGACGACAACCAGACCTCCGTCACCAGCGAAGGCATCGTCAGATTGCCGGAGAAATGCCCCGTCTCGTCGGTATATCCCCGGAAATAAGGTTCGACCTCTTTCTTGGTCAAAGCGCCGTCGGCATTCTCTTCATAGGGATTTTCACCGAACACCTCGAAACCGATCTGATAACCGTTCAGACGGTAATCGATGTTCGCGGCATACGACTGCGCCGTCGCGAACGTCTGATAATCGCCCGCAGACGGATCGTCCGGTTTCGGGCCGTCGCTCGGATTTTTGACGCAACCGGTCGCAACGACCGACGCCATGCAGCAAAGCAGAACCCGTCCCGCATTGAAGCCGCCTTTATTTTTCCTCATACTAACAATCCTTTAAATATTCAATGCAAATGTAGAGCATTTTTAAAGGATCGGTACTTATTTTTCTTTCAATTCGATAAAAATTTCAAGTTCCGTTAATAATTTTTGCACAGGGAGCCCCATTACATTGTAAAACGAACCTTCGATCCGCTCGATCGCCACATAACCGATCCATTCCTGAATGCCGTAAGCGCCCGCCTTGTCATACGGACGGTAGCGGTCGACGTAATAGTCGATCTCTTCGTCGGACAGTTGTTTAAAAAAAACCTTTGTCCGGGAATCGAACGTGCGGCTGCGGCTTCCATTGCGCAGCGTAACCCCGGTAATCACCGAATGACTGCGTCCGGAAAGGCTCCGCAACATGTCCAGCGCCGTCTCCCGCCCGGCGGGTTTGCCCAAAATACGGCCGTCCGCAATTACGACCGTATCGGCCGTAATCAGGATATCCTTCCCGCCGAGCGGCTCCGGATAGGCTTCCGACTTCAACCGCGAAAGGAAAGCGGCCACTTCGTCCGCCGGCAGGTCGCGAGGATACTCCTCGACGACTTCGTAATCGCCGGCCAGCGAAAACTCCAATCCGCAATCCGCGAGCAATTGCCTGCGCCGCGGAGAGCGACTGGCCAGGATCAAATCGTATTCTTTTAATTCTTCGATAAAAAACATATGCAGGATTTTCGATTATCATCGGACGCATCCGATGAGATACCTTGCAAAACTACGCAAAAACATCCTGAATATCCTCTTTTCCCATTCGTTTTATACCTCGCTATTCGGCAGAAGGCCAGGCTTACATCCTGCGATACAGGCTCCGGGGGATTATTTTCAGCGCCAAGCCGATCCACCGCCAGCGCGGGGTGACGTACTGCACGGAACGTCCTTTGCGAACGGCCCGGCAAATGCACTGCGCGGCCCGCTGCGGCGAAGCGATCCAGAAATGGCCTTCGCCTTTCATCATCGCCGTGCGCACCGATCCGGGACGGATATCGACGACCCGAATCGGAAGCTTTTGACGGCAAGCCTTCTGGCGCAGACTCTCCAGGTAATTGATCTGATAGGCTTTCGACGCGGCATAAGACGGGGCCGTGCGGCTGCCGCGCAGTCCCATCACCGAGGTAACCGCCGCGAGACATCCCCCGCCGCGACATTCGAAATAACGGTAACACCAATCCACCGTGCGGGTAAATCCGTCCACATTCACCCGGTTGGTCGCCTCCTCGATCCGGTAGTCCAATCCGTCGTTCAGGTCGCCCGTCCCGGAGCAAAAAACAATCAGTTCCGGACTTCCCAGCGAGCCGGTCAACGCCGCGAGCCGGTCGCAGGCATCGGGTTGCGCAATATCGAAAGCGGCCGTTTCATAGCGTTGCGGAGCGGAACGCGCCAGTTCCTCCAGCAAAGCCTCCCTCCGGCCGGTAATCCCCACGCGGTAACCCTGCGAGGCGAGCTGCGCCGCCACTTCGCGGCCGATCCCGGAAGTAGCTCCGATCACGACCGCCGTTTTCGAAACATCGTTTGTTCTCGTCATCGTATGCGTTCCATAATTAACTACGGCCAAAAATACATACGCTCGGCGCGGAATTTCTTGAAAAAATTCAAGATTTTCTTTTCGATGACAATTTTCGGCGAATGTGGCTGACCGTCTCCGGCGTCACGCCGATAAACGAAGCCAACTCCTTGAGCGGAATAACGTCCACAAGCCCCGGATAACGGTCGATCAGATTCAGATAGTGCTCTTCGGGCGTTTTACAATAGAAATCGAGCAGCCGGTCGTAAGTTATGGCAAACAGTTCCTCGGCGACCCGGCGCCCCAGGCGCTGCCCTTCGATACCGCTTTCCCAGTAACGTTCGAGCTCCGTGCAGGGGAGCAGGTACGACACCGACTCCGCAACCGCCCGGATATCGACCACGGCAGCCGTACCGCAGATAAACGACCGGTAATCGCAAACGTATTCGTCCGGGAAGGCATATCCCACCACATGCTCGTTTCCGCGCCCGTCAAGGCACGTATAGCGAAACACGCCGCTCTCGACGAAAGCGACGAAACGGGGAACGCTTCCGGCCGTCAGGAACGGTTCGCCCCGTCCGTAAACCCGGCGCTCGCCTCGTTCCGTAAAAAGCGGTTTCAACAAAGAGACATCCAGCCGGTCGGCATAACGATTGAATCGGTTCATAAACGCGACAAAGGTACTCGTCCAAATTTTACTTGATGTCGAAATCGAGTAGCAAACGTCCTTCGAGCGAGGCCCGGATACGATCTCCGGGACGCACCGGACCGACGCCGACCGGCGTGCCCGTATAGATCAGGTCGCCGATTTTCAGCGTCACGAACTGCGACACGTAAGCGATCACCCGGTTCACGCCGAAAATCATCTGCGACGTATCGCCGCGCTGGCGCACCTCGTCGTTGAGCGACATCTCGAAATGCAACCGCTGCACGTCGCCGCCCAGTTCGGCCAGCGGAACGAACTGCGGCGACAGCGCCGCCGAATGGTCGAACGCCTTGCCGATCTCCCACGGCAAACCTCCTGCAATGCACTCGCGTTGCAGGTCGCGGGCCGTAAAGTCGATACCGAGCCCCACCTCGTCGTAATAACGCGGGGCGAAACGCTCTTCGATCGCCTTGCCCACGCGGTTGATCCGGACGACCAGTTCCGTCTCGTAGTGCAGATCCTGGCTGAACGCAGGCACGTAGAACGGATCGTTGTTGCGCAACAGCGCCGTGTCGGGCTTCATGAAGAACTGCGGTTTCCCGGGCAGATCGCGCGTATGGTCCAGTTCGGCGACATGCTCGGCGTAGTTCCGTCCGATGCAGATGATTTTCATTTCTTATCTTCTTTAAGCAGTTCGACCATTCGCGCCCCGACACGGTCGGAGGCTCCGCTGCCGCCGATCAGCCGACCCAGCTCGGCGTAATCGGATATCATCCGGTCGTGCTTCGCTCCGCCGGGCAGGATCGCCCGCAGTTCGGCCGTCGCATTCGGCATATTCATCTGGTACTGCAACAGTTCGCGCACGCACTCGCGGTCGAGCACGAGGTTTACCAGCGACACGTACTTCGTTTTCAGGAACATTTTGCCGATCAGCATCGTCGGCAGGTCGCGGCGGTAACACACCATCTCCGGAACGCCGAGCAAAGCCGTTTCGAGCGTCGCCGTACCGGACGTCACGACCGCCGCATCGCTGACGGCCAGCAGTTCGTAAGTTTTGTCGCACACGTAGCGGACGTCGCTGCCAGCCAGGTAAGGCGCATACACCTCGCGGTCGAGCCACGATACCCCCGCCACGACGAATTGGTATTGCGAAAATTCCGCGGACAACTCCACCATGAACGGCAGGTTGAATTTGATTTCCGAACGGCGGCTACCGGCCAGCAACGCTACGATCGGGCGGTCGTCGAGTCCGTTTTCTTCGATAAAACGGGCGTACGGTTGCAGGTTTTGCCGGCGCTCCGCAATCGCATCCATCAGCGGATTGCCTTCGTAGATCGCTTCGATCCCATGACGGCGGAACCAGGCCGTCTCGAACGGGAAGATAACGAACAGCCGGTCGACGTACTTCCGGATTTTTTCGACGCGCGACTCTTTCCACGCCCACGCTTTCGGCGCGATATAATAATAGGTCGGGATGCCGTTCTCTTTAGCAAATTTCGCCATCCTCAGGTTGAACCCGGCGTAATCGATCAGGATCAGCACGTCCGGACGGTAAGCGGCGACGTCTTCCTTGCAGGCGGCGATCTGTCCCAAGATCGTGCGCAGGTTTTTCGCTATCTCGACAAAACCCATGAACGATGCCTTTTTATAGTGCATCGCCAGGTTTTCCGCACCGCCGACGGCAGCCATCTTGTCGCCGCCCCAGAAACGAAACCGCGCCTGCGGATCGGCTTTCAGCAATCCTTTCATCAGGTTCGCGCCGTGCAGGTCGCCCGACGCTTCCCCGGCAATCAGGTAATACTTCATCGCTATATGATTTTTATCTCGTTGAATTCCATTCCGCAACCTTCGACCCGGATCACTTCAGCAGATCGGGCCGCAGCCGTTCGGTGCGTTCCAGCGCCTGCTGCTCTTGCCATTTGTCGATCTCGGCGAAATTGCCCGACAACAGCACGTCCGGCACGCGCCATCCGCGGAACTCCGCCGGACGGGTATAGACGGGCGGCGCGAGCAGGTTGTCCTGAAAACTGTCCGTCAGCGCCGAAGCCTCGTCGCCGATCGCCCCGGGAATGATCCGGATCACGCTGTCGGCGATGATCGCGGCGGCCAGTTCCCCGCCGGTCAGCACGTAATCGCCGATCGATATCTCGCGCGTAATCAAGTGTTCGCGCACCCGGTAGTCGATTCCCTTGTAATGACCGCACAGGATGACGATATTTTCGAGCGTCGACAGGCGGTTGGCCTCGTGCTGGTCGTACCGAACGCCGTCGGGCGAAGTATAGATAATCTCGTCGTAGCTGCGTTCGGCCTGCAACGCTTCGACGCAGCGGAAGATCGGTTCGGGTTTCATCACCATGCCAGCTTCGCCGCCGAACGGGTAATCGTCCACCTGACGGTGTTTGTCGAATGTATAGTCCCGGATGTTATGGATATGGATTTCGACCAGTCCTTTTTGCTGCGCCCGCTTCAGAATCGATTCATTCAGCGGGCTTTGCAACAGTTCCGGAACGACCGTAAGGATATCTATGCGCATGGCCCGATCAGCGTTTGATACGGCTCGATCTTCGACCCGTGTATGAAAATAATGTCTTTCGTATCTTCCGGCGCGAGCGGCTTCATCCGTCCGTCGCACAGCGTAAACCCGCGATAACCGCGCGATTCGAAAAAGTCGGCGATCGCCGTGCGCGTATCGCCGCCCGTCTCGATCAGTACGGTCGGCAGGTGCCGCTCGATCAACGGCCGCAGTTCCGGGATCACGACGCCCTCGTATCCTTCTATATCGCACTTTATGAAGTCGATCTTCGGCAAATCGGCGAACAGTACGCTGCCGCGCCGCATCTCGGCCTCGAACTCGACGACCGGCAGGCCGTCCGTAGGCCGATCCATCACGAAATTCTGCCCGGTGCCGAAATAGCCGTTCTCGCCGACCGAACTGTTCCCCATCCGGATCGTCTTTTCAGCGTCGCCGAGCGCATAATTCAGGATTTCGACATTGCGGTATTTCCGCAGGTTACGGCGCAACACATTCAAGATCGGACGCACCGGCTCGACGGCGTACACTTTTCCCGACGGGCCCGCGAGCCCGGCCAGCACATAAGAATAATATCCCAGATTCGCGCCGATGTCGATCGCCGTATCGCCGGGTGAAACGAGGTATTTGAGAAAACGCGGATATTCGTACACCTCCGAGCGGGGCGAAACGCCCCACCGGTATCCCTGCAGGTACATGCCGCTGAGCACCCGCAAGTAACTATCCAGCGACAGGTTTTTATACAACAATTTGCGGATCGCATTTCCCATCTGTCCCATCGTATCCGGCATTCGAAAGATTAATAATTGACCTCCCCGCCGAGCACCTCGGTTACGAACGGATTGTAGAGCGCCTCGTGGCCGATCGTACTGTCCTGCCCGTGCCCGGGATAGAAATGCACGTCTCCGCCGAGCGGCATTAGTTTATCGAGGATGCTACGCATGATCCAACTGTAGTCGCCGCCCGGAAGGTCGGTGCGGCCGATGCTTTCGCGGAACAGCGTATCGCCGGTAATCAGCAATTTCTCGTCTTTGTTGTAGAGGCAGATATGGCCCGGGGTATGGCCCGGAGTCTCGATAATCTCCATCGCGGTATCGCCGAAACGAACCTCCTTTTTGCCTTGCAGGTCGATGTCGATCGTCGGCACGGAATCCACTTTGAAGCCGTAGATCGCTCCGTGCGTCGGGGCCGACTCAATCAGGAAAGCGTCGCGCCCGTCGATTGCGAACGGAATCCCGTACCGCTCCTTGACGTAGTTCACGCCGAGCATATGGTCGACATGACCGTGCGTATTGACGGCCATCACCGGCTTCAGACCGTTCGACTCGATATAATCGGACAGCGCCTTGTTTTCCTGCGGCGTATAACCGCCGGCGTCGATGATGATGCACTCTTTCGTCTGATCGGACAATACGATCGTATTCTCCTGAAACGGGTTCGAAACGATAATTTTAACGGTTATCATAGATTGTCGGTTCCAAAATTTTACACAAAGATAGTTATCATTACCTTTGTAAGAAATAAAACAGGACAAAGTGGCAAGAAAAAAAGCGAACTACCCGCTCGTCGAAGGGCTCGAAATCGTCGACATCGCCGCCGAGGGCAAGGCGCTCGGCCGGTGGAACGACATCGTGGTATTCGTCCCGATGGCCGTTCCGGGCGACGTGGTGGACGTACAGATACGCAGCAAACGGCGGCGGTTCATGGAGGGATACATCGTAAATTACGTAAAAAAATCGCCGTTGCGCGAGGAGCCTGTCTGCGAGCACTACGGCACCTGCGGGGGATGCAAATGGCAGCACCTGCCCTACTCCGAACAATTGCGATTCAAACAACAGCAGGTCGCCGACCAGCTCGGCCGGATCGGAAAAATCGAACTGCCCGCAGTCAGTCCGATCCTGGGTTCGGCGAAAACGCTCTTTTACCGCAACAAACTCGAATTCACTTTTTCGAACAAACGGTGGCTGACCGCCGAAGAGATCGCTTCGGGCGACGAAATCGCCGACAGCCCCGCGCTGGGGTTTCACATCCCGAACCTGTTCGACAAAGTGCTCGACATCCGCAAATGCTGGTTGCAGGACGATCCGTCGAACCCGATCCGGTTGGCCGTGCGGGAATTCTGTCTCGAAAACGGGTATTCGTTCTACAACATCCGCGAGCACAAAGGGCTGATGCGCAACCTGATCGTCCGCACTTCCACGACCGGAGAGGTGATGGCGATCGTCGTTTTCGGCGAAAACGATCCGCAACGGATCGACGCGTTGCTGCAACACACGGCGGAAAAATTTCCGCAGATCACGTCGCTGATGTACGTCGTCAACACCAAACTGAACGACACGATCGGCGACCTCGACATTTTGCTTTATAAAGGCAACGACCATATTTTCGAACAAATGGAGGGACTGCGGTTCAAGATCGGGCCGAAGTCGTTTTACCAGACCAATTCGCTGCAAGCCTACGAGCTTTACAAGATCGCCCGCGACTTTGCCGCGCTGACCGGCGCAGAAACGGTTTACGACCTCTACACAGGGACCGGGACGATCGCCAATTTCGTGGCGCGGCAATGCCGGAAAGTAGTCGGCGTCGAGTACGTACCCGAAGCGATCGAAGACGCGAAAGTCAACGCGCGGCTGAACGGCATCGGCAACGCCGTTTTCTATGCCGGCGACATGAAGGATGTGTTAAACGAGCGTTTCATTGCCGAAAACGGGCGGCCCGACGTGGTGATCCTCGATCCGCCGCGAGCCGGTATCCACGAAGACGTGGCCCGCACGATCCTGACGGCAGCGCCCGCTCGAATCGTCTATGTCAGTTGCAATCCGGCCACGCAGGCACGCGACGTCGCGCTGCTCGACGGGGCGTACCGGGTGACGAAAATCCAGCCGGTGGATATGTTCCCGCATACGCACCATGTCGAAAATGTGGTACAATTGATGCGTCGATGCAACGTTTAGGGATCGGAAACGATCTTATATACAGTTACAAACTCTAAAAAAGAATGACTATGAAAAAACTGATGGTATCCGTGGCGGCCGTATTGCTCGCCGGATCGCTGTTCGCACAGGAAAAGAATTACATCGACCAACCCTATATCGAAGTGACCGGCAAGGCCGAAATGGAAGTCGTTCCAGACGAAATCTACCTGCGTATCGTCATCAACGAAAAGGACAACAAAGGCAAAGTATCGGTCGACCAGCAGGAAAAAGAGATGTTCAAACAACTCAAGGGAATCGGCATCGACCTCGAAAAGAACCTCGTCGTACAAGATATGTCCAGCGATCTGCAAACCTACTTCCTGCGTAAGAACGCAATCCTTTCGACCAAGGCCTACCAGTTGAAGGTAAACAGCGCCCAGCAACTCGGCGAGGCGTTCCAGGCGTTGCAGACGGCCGGTATTTCGGACGTGAACATCGAAAAGACGGACGTTTCGAACATCGAGGAGCTGCGCCAGGAAGTACGCACGAACGCGGCCAAAGCAGCCCGCAAAAACGCGGAAGTGCTGGCGGCGGCGCTCGGACAGCAGGCTAAGGAAGCGATTTTCGTACAAGATTACGGATTCAACATGCGCCCCTATGCGAACGTACTGATGGCCAAAAGCATGGCCGTAGCCGACGCTGCGGGAGAGGAAGCCGCTCCGCAGTTGGAATTCCAGAAAATCAAGATCGAGCACTCGGTCATGGTGCGCTTTATCCTGGGACTTTGATCCGGCCCGAAATAGAAATTACCGGGGATGGTTCCCCGACCCTGCGTCACCCGGTTACGGGTGACGCTTATCATTCCGTGCGGGGCGCGGTCGGCGAATCCGAACACGTCTTTATCCGCGAAGGATTTTTATGCAGCGAGTCGCCGCACGTCCGGATCTTCGAAGCCGGATTCGGCAGCGGTCTGAACGCCTGGCTGACGGCGCAGGCCGCACGGCGGGAAGGCCGTACGGTTTTTTACGAAGCCGTCGAGCGCTATCCGGTCGATCCGCAAACTGCCCGAAAACTGAGTTATGCGACCGATCCGCTGTTCCGGGCGCTGCACGACGCGGCGTGGAACGTCCCGGTCGGCATCGACGAACGCTTTACATTGAAAAAAGTAGAGGCGGCGTTGGAGGATTACCGATTTGACACTACCTTTGATCTGGTGTACTTCGACGCATTCGCCCCGGACACCCAGCCCGAACTGTGGAGCAAAGAACTATTCGCACGGTTGTATGCCTGTCTCGCCCCGGGCGGCACGCTGGTCACCTACTCGGCAAAAGGCCTGGTAAAGGAGAACCTGCGCGCGGCCGGCTTCGAAGTCAGGCGGTTGCCGGGAGCGCTCGGCAAACGCCACATGGTACGCGCCGTTAAACCGGAACGATCCGACACCGGCTCAGAAGACTAAACCGAACGACGATGGAGACAAAAAAGCATTGTTTCGATTTCCGGCAATACCGGACGCAGCAGGAGCTACCGGAGCAGGAACGCCTGCTGATCGGCAAAGCCGCGGAAGCCTGCGGTTCGGCCTATGCGCCCTATTCGGGATTCCGTGTCGGAGCGGCCGCGCTGCTCGACGACGGCGAGATCCTTTGCGCATCGAACCAGGAAAGCGAGGTATTCCCGTCCGGCATGTGCGCCGAACGCAGCCTGCTCTATTACGTACAGGCGAACCGTCCGGGCCGAACGATCCGGACGATGGCGATCGCCTCGGCGCCGTCGCCGAGGGAGTGTACCCCGTGCGGCGCATGCCGGCAAGTGATCACCGACGCCGAAAAAAGGCAGCAGGCGCCGATTCGAATCGTGATGAGCGGAGCGGGCCGGGCGATCGTCGTCGAAGAAGCGAAACTGCTGCTGCCGTTTACATTCGAACTGGAATAATCATCTCAACCCGAACCATGTTCAATCCCGAATCCATCCTGTACGAAGACAACCACCTGATCGTAGTCAACAAACGTTCCGGAGAGTTGGTGCAGCCCGACACGACCGGCGATCCGGCCCTCGAAGACGAAATCAAAGCGTTCATCCACGTGCGCGACGACAAACCGGGCAACGTGTTCCTCGGCGTCGTGCACCGCATCGACCGTCCGGTCAGCGGAGCCGTGCTTTTCGCCAAGACCGGCAAGGCGTTGACGCGTATGAACGAATTGGTCAAAAACCGCGAAATCCGTAAAATCTACTGGGCTCTGACCGAGAACCGGCCTCAACAACCCGAAGGAGAATTGGTGCACCACCTCGTCCGCGACGGCAAAACGAATAAATCGAGAGTGTACGACCGGCCGACTGCGGGAAGCAAGGAAGCGCGACTGAGGTACCGGCTGAAAGGCAGCGGCACGCACTACCACCTGCTCGAAATCGAACTGCTGACCGGCCGTCACCACCAGATCCGGGCGCAACTGTCTAAGATCGGCTGCCCGATTCGCGGCGACCTGAAGTACGGCGCCGCGCGTTCGAACCGCGACGGCAGCATCTCGTTGCATGCGCGGAGTATCGAATTCGTCCATCCGGTGCGCAAGGAACCCTTACGCATCACGGCCCCCGTACCGCAGCAGGACAACCTGTGGAAGTTCGCCGAAACGTTCGGATAAACGGACAACAAATAAACGCATTCGCAAATCTCACTTCCGCCGGAAGACGACAGATGTAAACGGAATCGTACAACCTTCAAAAATAGGCAGAAATCTTCCGGAAGATCCCCATAAAAAAACAGGCGAAATTTCTTTCGCCTGTTTTTATTGATCAAAGGAGAGTCTTAAAATGCAGAATAAACGGAAATTTCATCGACGATCAACATACTTCCCCGTGCACCGAGTACCGTTCCTTCCGGACCCTTATAGCCGCTTCCGTTCTTACTCGACGAACATACGATCGCAAATTTATATTTATTCGCGGGATTGTATTCTCCGGTATAATTCAGTTCCAGACCGAATTGCTTGAAATCTTTCTGTTCACCGGAAGTCATAATTGCACTGGCAACGATCCGCGAATCATTCAGGACATTGCTACCATCGAGCGTTTCGTCCTCCTCGTTTTCCACTTCATACAATACGGCCACGATCGAACACTCGTCCGTTCCGGCATCTTTGAGAGCTTCGCCGATATTGTTGATCATACTATCGCCCGGCGCATATTTGTAATATCCGCTTACGAATGTAGGTTTCGTATCGCAAAGAGCACCAAAACGAGTACTTGCCAACGTATTTGTCATATTCAGCTTAAATTCGCCTATGAATAACGAACCTGCGGCAAGAGCGGGCACCATCGTCGGCAACGCTTCGTAATACGTACGGGCATCAATCGAATAAATCTGTGCACCTTTGCCCTTATAACCGGCATCAACCGGTCCAACGGGTTTATAAGGCGCATCCTGCAGAACAACGGCGGCAGAATTACTGGTCGCCCATCCCGAAGAAAGAACCGGCCTCATACCAACCGGACTACCCCATAATTTTTCTTCTTCCCACTCTTCGAAGCTGGCCAGACTGGTCTGTTTTCCGACGCAAGATACCGTATAGGTAGCCGTAGTGGTTCCGTCCTCGGCCGTAACGACAAAATCCACGGCGCCTTGCGAGAAATCGACGGTCTTGTTCGACGCCGGTACGACGGTAGCCATTTCCGATACCACGATCGTCGGAACCAGTCCTTTCAGGTCGTCGGCCGTAGCGTCGGCCGTCATCGCAAAAGTATAATTCTTACCGTCCGTCGTCGCAGGCTGCACGGCAACTTTCGCATTGTCGGCGAATTCGATCGACAGCAGTTCGGCCAGGTCGCTCGGAACGTATTCGATCGCGCCGGTAAATTCGGCTTTGACATCGCCTACGCCCGGGACGTTAATCGTCATCACCAACTCGGTCGCCTTATCTTCCACCGTACCTTCCAACGTCACTTTGACGGTCAGCGGGTTTCCGCCGAGCGACACTTTTACGTCGCCTTCGCCGGCAACGGTATATCCGGCATCCTTCTTGGCAACGTTCACGTCACTCAAAACGATCTTACCGAGGGAGGCGCCGCCGAAAGAGAAATCCTCCATCGACATCTGCACTACATTCTCGTTCTGACGCGCGAAAACGATCTCCTGCTTGGTCGGGCCGACGGGAGTGTCGCCTACGGTAACGATCATTTTCCCGGTATAGGTCCCGGCGATATCCAGCGCATAGTCCGGAGTATCCGCGCCGATCTTATCGCCGGCAAAACCGACGTTGACTTTCAGACCCGCAGCGTCCACGACGATCTTGATATCGGCCTTATCGTTGGCAACCGTCCCGGAAACCTCCACATCGGCCGTCAACGGCACCCCGTTCAGGTTGATCGAAACGGAGCCTTTTCCGGTTACCGCGCATTTATAAGCAGCGGAAGCGTCCGTCGCCTTGGTCGCAGCCACGGCAACGTCCTTGATCTCGATATTTCCCAGGCTCATGCCTTCGTACGTGAAATTCTTGATCTCCATGGTCACTTTGTTCTCCCCGGTCCGGGTAACGTAAATCTTTTCCGTAGTCGGTGCGCCGGGCTGCGCCTCTCCGAGCGCTACGGTCATATCGCCTTTGAAAATACCGGCGATCTTGGCTGCATAATCGGTCAGATCAGGTCCCGGACCGTCATCGTCCTTGGAACAGGAACTCATCAGCCCCAGCGTGAAAACGGCTACGAGCGACGCTAATAAAATTTTTCTCATAATAAAATTGGTTTTTGTTAAAATTATTTGACGTATAAATCGTACTTCCTAATAAAGGATATCCCGGACATGAGCCTTGTCGTATTCGATATGATGTCGGTCGAGCATCTCGAAATCCTCGGGACGCAGGCCTGAATTATAAAATTCCACCGCCTTGTTATGGTCGTTCAGGTACATCCTGCGCGGATTGAACACGAAACCCGAACTGGTAAAGGCCTGCGTCGAATCCATGTAACGGCTCTGCAGGAACGCCATGTCGGCCAGATCGTGGAAAACCGAACCCGTCGTCGACGGCTTATCGCGGTTCGCCACGGCATTTCGATACTTTTCGGGGAATTGCGCCCGGTATTCGTCCGAAAACCATGCGAGCGCAGCCACGTGCAACTGATAATAGGTCGGCGTTGGCGAAGCATGCAGGAACCGTCCGCGGTCGTCGTCCATCAGGTCCTCGCCGTGGTCGGCGCAATAGAACAACGCCGAACAAACCCGCGCGCTGTCCAGCAACGAAATCACCCGATCCAATACATAATCGGTATAATACACGCTGTTGTCGTAAGCGTTGCAAACGACATCCCGGTTCTCGCGGTTTACCGCCGACGCATGATCGGGCACGAAACGGGCGAATTCGGCCGGATAGCGTTTCGTATAATCGAAGTGAGATCCGTAAGTATGCAATACGATGAACAGGTTATCGTCGTTCTCTGCGATGACATCCCGCAGATAAGACAGCATATCCCCGTCCGGACGGTTGTCCGTATAGAGCTGCCCTTCGCGCGGACTGATGTCGATGCGGTTGTCGGCTTCCTCCGAGAAAAAGTCGATCAACGAACGGTTCGGAACCTGATTCGATATGAACAGCGTCCTGAATCCGGCCTCTTTGAAAGCCGTAATAATACTTTTCTCCTGAAAAATATCATTGTAATTAGCCGCAGAAACGGCGCTGAGCAGGATCGGCACGCTCTTATGGGTCGCATTGCACTGCGTCAGCATATCGCGGAACGGCACCAGACCGTCGCCGACCCGCTGCTGTAAACGGGGCGTGGTTTCGCGTTCGTAGCCGAACAGACTCCACGATGCGGCGCGCGACGCCTCGCCGATTACGAACACATAGATTTCGCGGCCGTCGGCCTGCCGGCTTCGCGTCACGTCGAAACGAAAATCGCGGGAAGTCTCCGGATAAGCTTCGCTCTGCGACCAGCGGTCGAGCGTCAGGTCGATATTATAAATCACGTTGATCGGAAAAACATGGTATTTCACGCCGAATCCCGGATGGGCGAACGTCGAAACGAGCACGAAAATCACGCCGAGTACGAAAGACGCCGCCGCCGCCCACAGCGCGCGACGGCGAAAAACCCCGCTGAGCCGCCGTTTGATAACCAGAGAGCGCACCCCCAACACCAGCAGCGGAATATAGATCACGCAGACGAACACGACCGCCGGCCAGATGTTCGCCAACAACTCGCCGGCCTCGGACGCATTGGTCGTAAACAGGTTCGTGAACATATCCACCGCGATGATCGACCCGCCGAACAGATACAACAGTACGATCTGGAACGCGCCGAGGATCATCAGCGGCAGCGTGCACAGCATCACGCCGCCCGGACGGGGCAGCGATACCGACACCAACAAATAAAACGTAGCCGGCAGCAGGATCGACCCCAGCACGGTACTCCACGAATAGGGCTCTGTAACGGCCAAAAACAGGTTCGGCAGCAACATGATCGCCACGTAAACGACCGATATGGTCTCCTGTAGCCCGAGCGCCCGTTTCAATCCGCTGAAAAACCGATTTATCATCTTTTTCATTAAAATGCTTCGTTAATACTGAACAGAAATCCGTTCTGTCCCTTCTTTCCAAAACCGTAGTCCAACCGGACGTTCACCCGCTTTTTGAACTCCCAGCGGTAACCGATCCCGTAGTTGGGCAGCGTATGCGCCGGGTTGAACTTGTTCAGGCTCGGGAAGACGTTGCCGGCTCCCACCCAAACGGCGATCCCGCTGCGCCCGTAAATCTTCTGCCGCAGTTCGGCCTGGATCTCGATCATCTGCTTATCCCGGTAACGGCCTTCGTAATATCCGCGCATCCGGGTCGATCCCCCCATCAGGGCGAGCATCGTCCACGGCGTATTGCCGTAGTTGAACACCCCGTACAGGTCGTAGGCCATAACGCCCCCTTTCCACACCTGATGATAGGCGTCCACCTGGAGTTCGGTACGCGAAAACGCCCCTTTGTTCCCGAAGAAACCGGGGAAAACCCGCTGTTCCAGCTTCACATAAACCCCTCGCCACGGATTGGGAATAAAATCCCGCGTATCGTACATCAGGTAGCCTCCCACGCCGGTATTGATATAACGGGTAGCTTCCCCTCTCAGATAACCGACGTCCGAAAAATCCTTCCCTTCGATGTAGTTGAAACTCGCATCGACGCCGAGATAGAAATTCTTCGCCACCCGGAACATGAAATCCGCCTTCACCTGGTTCTGCAATCGCTTGTAGCTGCCGGGAGTCGCATACGTAGCGTTGTCATAACCGATTCCCCAGAACGCGCTCGGGAACGAAAAGAAATAGGTCGAGAAACCGACCCGGTACTTTCCCCCTTTGAGCAGCGTATTGTTACTCACGCCCAGCAGATAAAAACCGGTCGTAGTAATATCCCCGAACAACGAGACGCTCGACGGCTGTATGCTGAGGTCCTTTTTATCGACCCGGTACAATCCGGCAGCCACGATCCCGATTCCCAGTTTGATATCGGACGAATAGTGCGGTCCCCCAATAATACTGAAGTCCAGCTTCTTCGTTTGGGTCTTATCTTCGTTGGCGGTTTCGAAATAGCGATAAAAACGCCTGAAGAAATTATTCTTCCTCACCACCGTATCCCCCGATTTCTTCAACCGCGTCACGTACAGATGCTTCACCGTCGTATCCCCCGACGGTTTGACGATCGTGTCGTTCGAAAGGTACAGCGTCGAATCGGCCGCAGCCTCCGCCGTCTCTCCTTCCGATCCGCCGGTCGCAGCCGTCCGGCCGGAAACCGTCGCAAAATTCATACAAACTGTCAATACAAGTAACAAAATTTTCTTCGTGGTCTCCATATTCAGGAACTTTTCAACAGAGAAAACATTGTCCCCCGTTCGTTTTGCGGGCAAAAGTAGTGAATAATCGCCACAATTCAGCTATCACTTGTATTTATTGATAACTCTGTAAAATTCATCGATTTGATTCTGCGAAAGCTCCCCCTTCGACAAAAACTCGATCTCTTTGTCCTTGTTCACGAAAATCAACACGAACATATCGTTCACGTCCCCCAGATTCCACCCGTCGCGCAGCATGTAATCGGGATCGGTATAGATCGCGGCTCCCGTTTGTTTGACTTTTTTGCGAATCATAGCCCGCACGATCGCATTCGGCAGCAACGGAGCATCCTTGAGATTGACCACGCCGAAACTGTATATATTGTCGCTCTCGATCTGGTTCTTTTCGAGGTTCTCGCGGAACTCCTTATTCTGATTGGCCTTATCGGGGTCCACGTAAAAAATCAGCAGGTTTTTCTTGCCCAAATACGGCAGCTCCACAGGCTCGTTGCTCGGATCGCATATTTTAACAGGACCTACTTTCGATCCGACCGTAGCAGTCTGAGCGGACAAGAACGCCGGGGAGACCATCATGAACATGAAAATCAGGTAATTTAAACGTTTCATACGATTTTATTTTTAAATGGATTCACAAATATAGGCCAAAAACGGAAAACTAAAAAAGTTTTCCCGTTTTCGACTATTTTCTCATCCCTTTAAAACAATCCTCACACGAGCCAACCGCTTTATCTGAATTAAACGGGAAAGCCGGAAAAAAGTTACAATAAAACAGTGCGGATCCTGTAAAATGATCCGCACTCCGAAACCAAACCCGAAGCCCCGGTTACCGGGACGAAACCGCAGGCAGTTCGAGCGTCCGGGAAGTGTTGGCTTTCACCTGCACTTTTTTCTTTCCCTGCCCGGTGAAAATCTCGACCGCTTCGTCCGGAGCGGTGACCGTATAATAGACCGTACCGTCTTTCAGCGTCCAGTCGACCCCGACGACGGCGCCCGACGGCAACGGAATTTTACCCGAGGCGCGATCGAGCGAACCGACGTGCAGCGTCAGGTCGAACGAATTCACTGCGCGGTCGAACCGGGGATTCAGCCCTAGCGCATAGCGCGAAAGCTGCCAGGTCGGCGCTCCCGCCCACTGGTGGCAATGCGTCCAACGCGTATCGAACACTTCCACCCAAGTCGTGCGCCCTTCGCCCAACGCCCAGCCCCAGCATTTGCGGTACTGATCGAGGACGAAATCCGTCTCCCCGTTCTCGAACAGGATCGGAAAAGCGTAATGCGAAAAATAGGGCGTAATCAACTGCGGGTTGTTCGCAGCCGGATCGCTCAACCGAGGAGCGTCCGGGTTGTTCGGAAAGCAGTTTAAGATATGTTTTTTGATAAAAGCGACCGCCGCCGGACGGTACTGCTGCGGAATCAGTCCGGCCTTCATGCCGAGTACCGTGCGGTGGTATCCGATCTTATCCCAATCGTACCCGTACTGCGCGTAGTAACGATCCAGTATTCCGCTGAACTTCGCGGCTTTTTCGCGGTAGTAGGCCTCCCTGTCTTCGAGTCCCAGTTCGGCCGCCCAGCGCGTCATCGTCTGCACGGCAATCATATAGTGCAGGTTCAGCGCCATATCGCTGCCGCCATCGTTGGCTACGTACCCCCAGTCGATGAAGTTCCAGTAAGGGCAATCGTTGGTAATTCCCTGATCGGTCAGGTACGGATCGAATGCGGCGACGTTCTTTTCGGCCGCGGCGAACAATTCGTCGAGCACCGTGCGGTCGCCGGTCAGCCGCCAGTAATTCAGGCAGGCCGGAACCCATTGCAGCGCATAGGAAGCCATGTAAGATTCCCCGCCGGGACACAGTCCGGCCACCAGGCCTTCCGGATTGGCGCACTGGGCCGACTGCACCAAGCCGCGGCGCACGATACCGATATCGGAGAAACCGACAGCCCCGATCTCCATGCCGACGATACCGACATCGCCGAGCCACTGTCCGCGCTCGCGGGTCGGATTGTCGATCAGGGCATCCTCGCTGCACGCTTTGTAGGTCTCGATCCCGGTGTTCCAAATCGTATTGAGCAGATCGTCCGCGCTCGAAAAACAGCCGTCCGCACGGTCGTAATACCCCCTTTCGACGAACGACTCGTCGACGAAACGCACGCTGTCCTTCGGCGCGATCACATGCACTTCGACGAAACGGCCCCCGTGCGGGATCAGCGGGAAAAAACGCTGCTCGCCGCCGCGGGCGATAAAGCGGTACATATTATAGGAATCCCCGGCCGACAGCGTGATCCACGGGGCGACGCGGCCGTCGCTGAGGAATTCGCTGGAAGCGATCTCCACGACAGCTCCGGCAGGCAGATCGAGCACCAGGTCGGGACGCGCCAGGCGTACCCGGCCGAGATCGTAACGCCGCCAAACGCCTTGCCCCGGATAACGTTCCGGCGACAAGTCGCGCAGGAAAAAGCTGGCCCCCGGATTATCGCCCGGATAACCGAACACTTCGGCCAGTTCGCCGGAGGCGATCAGCTTCGGTTCGATCTTCAAGCTTTTGACCGGAGCGATCTTCGATGCGGCGAATTCCCCGATCGCGCGTTCGACGAAAACGGGCTTTCCCCACGACGAATCGTCGTAGGCGGGCTGCTGCCAATCCTTTTGCAAGGCGCGGGTATCGAGCCACTCGATCCACCCCAACTGCGGGTTGATCCGGCGCACCTGCGAGCTATAACCGGCAAGTCGCTGGCAGCGCCAGTCGATCGGCAGTTCCTTGCCTCCGACCGCAGCCTCCAGGTAGAGGAACGGCTGTATCGGGTGCAGAATGCGGGTAACGACCCCTTCGTACTGCAACTGCACGGCGATCGTGTGTTTTCCTTTTTTCAGATCGACGCTACGAAGCTGGTACTCCGGATAAGCCGCCGTATAACGGTCGGGCCCTTCGGTAAAATACTCCCCGTCGATCCAGACCACATACCACGAAGCCCCGCTCAGCCGCAGGTCGACGCGGGCGTCCGAGTCAAGCGTAAACGTTCCGCGGAAACCGACATGGATATCGGGCGCGGCCGTTGCCGCGTCGGTCCACATCAACCGTTCTCCGATCTGCGACCCCGCAGCAGCAGCCGGAAACGATAGTCCGGCACACAGGATCGCGCAAATTATTTTCAACGATTTCATTTTTGATATTAGGTTTAAGTTCAGTTTTTCATTCGAAATCCCGCCGACGGATTTACGAAACGTTCTCCCGACGTTTCTGTCATTTGATCTCTTGCCGCATATAGCGGATCTGGTCGTAAAACCAATTGTACTCCCCTTCGCGGAACCATTCGTACCGACGGCCGTTGTCCCGGCGGCCGATCTGCGTGGCATAGAACAGGTAGAGCCACCATTTGCCGTCGCGGCGGCAGACGAAGGTCTGCGGCACCTGGCAGGCGGCGATTCCGGGATCGGGCGGGATAAATTCGCCCTTCTCCCAATGCCGCCCGTCGGCCGAAAAAGCCGTCCGGAGCTGGCGGCTGTCCCATCCCTCGAAGCGCCCGGGAGTCTTATCCGCAGGAGCGTAACCGGGCGGATCGGAAAAACAGTAGTAACCCGTGCCGATCTTAACCACTTCCGGATTGGGCCAATTGTCGAGCAGCGGTTCGTCGAGGGAATGGACAAAATCGAAACGCCCCGTCCGGAAATCGCCCCGACACTCGGCCAGCCCCATATGGCAGTTCCCCGGAAGGGAAGCGTTGTAATAGTCGAAATAGAGCTTCCACGCCTGCTGCTGCTCGTCCCACATCAGCGTCGGCCGGTGAAAGTCGCCTACCCGGGCGGCGGCGGCCCGGGGCGGGAACACCGAATCGCACTGCGCGATCAGCAGCGGCTCTTCGCGCTTGTGCCAATGAACCCCATCAACGGACGTAGCCCCCATTACGCACAACATCATCCCGGAAGGATACCCCGCAAGCGGCCCGTCCAGCGGTTTCGACGTCGAACTGAAAGCCATGTAATACACCCCGTCGCGAAAGACGACCGACGGATCGCCCACATGCCACGCATGGTAATAATGCCGGTCGCCGTCGGTCGAAGCGAACAGCGTCGAGGCCCAATCCTCTGGTCGGTCGTCGCTCCAACTGCCGTCTTTACAAAGCACCTCCCAACGATCCAGATCGCGCGAACGGGCATGGTAGATCGCATCGCAGCCGGGATATTCGGGATTTGTCGGATCGACGATCCAGCCGAAAAACCACATCCGATAAGGGTATTCCGAATCGTCCGTCTCGATCACACAAGGCTGGTAGGCATGCAGGAAACCGTCCAGCACGGCCCGCTGCGGACGTTCCCACTCCCCGACGGAAAATCGGGGCGCATGGTCTAATACCGGCTTGCGGTCCCAGGTCAATCGTTCCGCATTCCCGGACACGGAGCACCCCGCCGGCGCCAGCGCCAACAGTCCGCCGGTCAACAGAACGAGCAAGTCGCCCGTTATTTTCCGCCGGCTCAGCATACCTTCACCACCGGGATGCCCAGCAGGAAGCCCAGTTTTTCGATTTTATCACCCAGATGACCGATACCGATCGCACAGTGGTGGGCAGGCCCGGCCTTGGCCCATCCGTCCATAAAGGCGCGGGCGCCGATCGGGAAACGATACCGGCTGTTCGTATTGCCGATCTGCAGCACCTTACCCTCGACGGACTCTCCTTCGGCGGTCAGCAAAAACACCCCGTCGCGGCCCTCAACCACCGACAGCAGCGTCACCGGTCCGCGGCGGACGCTCATCTGGATCGAAAGTCCTTTGCCCGGTTTGCCGTGATAGATCGGCAGCGGCACCAGTCCCACGCGGCCTTCGGCGATCGCAAAATGCGCCGGACCGTCGTGTCCCCACAGCACCACGTCGTCGTCGAAATCCATCGCATAAGGCTCCGAGAACGACCCGCCGGCCCCGAATTCGGCCAGTATCTTCATCGCATGAGCATTCTTCACTTCGCACTCGCCGGCGACCGGAATGTTACGGCCGGTCAGCAACGTATTGCCGGCGATCACCGACGTCACGATATTTTCGTATTCGTTGCCGGCGGCCCCTTCGTAATAATAAGCCATCGAGCCGAGCCGGTGCGCCTCCACCAATTTGTCGAGCGCGACCGAAGTCCGCGCGGCGCGTTCCACCTCGTACGGTTCGCAATCGGCGGCTACGTCGAAAGTCGAACGGAACTCCTCGATCTTAGCGGCGGTTTCAGCATCGGTCACGCGGTCGCGCAGCTCTTTCAGTTCGCACATTTCGAGCAGTTCGACATGCGTCCCGAATACGCCGGACATCCGCGTAAGGTCGGTATATACGTCGAGCATCCCGCAATAGTAATGGCCGAGCACCCCCATCCGGTTCCGACGCATCGCGGCGGCTACACCGGCCGCTTCGATCCACACTCCGATCTGCTCCCAGACGGACTCCTCGGCCAGGTATCCGGTCACGATGTCGTATTTCAGTCCCAGCCGGTTGAACACGCAGGCCACTTCCGGCACCGAGCAGGCCTGGCAGTGCGACAGCCACTCGCCGGTCATCCGACCGCGGTCGCCCATGCCGTTCAGGTAATCGTAGTCGATCGCCGCGGCGGGCTGCAGGTTCAGCACGATCACCGGCACGCCGAGCCGCTGCACCACCGGCAGCACCGTCGACGACAGCGCGTAAGTCGATATGTACAGAAACACCAGTTCCACATCGTTTTCTTTCAGCCGCCGCGCGGCGGCGTCCGCTTTCGCCGGGTCGTCCACCATCCCGGCGTCGACCACCTCGGCCCCCATGCCGCTCATTTTTTCCGCGATCTGCCGCTGGTAGCCCTGCAAACGTTCCAGCAAACCGTCGAACTGCCCCCAATAAGTATTCAGTCCGATTCCAAAAAGTCCGATTTTCATGTTTTTTATTCGTTTTCAAAAAACAATTATTCGCATTCGACGAGCGCAAAATCCTCCTGCAACCCGAACGGCGTCAGGAAATATTCCGACGCCTTACGCAACTGCGGCACGTTCCACCGGTTCGGATCGACAATGCCGTCGTAGGCGACGTGATGCGGACCGATCAGGTTTTCCATGTTTCCCACCACGCGCAGTTCGACGTCGTTTTTCCCTTTCCGGACGAAAGGCGTGACATCGAGCGTGTACGGCTCGGCGAAAACGATGCCCGCCTTACGGCCGTTGACCCATACCTCGACGAGCGACCCCGTCCAGCGGTCGGCCTTTACGTAATAGCTTTTCCCGGCAACGCCGTTCACTTTGAAGCGTTTCGCGTATTTCATCTCCCACGGGTAGAACGGCGCGCCGAGCGCCTGCCAGTTCCGCAGTGAACCGTAACGGGCCGCCGGCACGATCGTCCAGCGGTCGCCGCGCTGTACGACTTCGAAATCGCCCAGCACATAGACAGCGCCCAATTCGGTATGGACGGTCGTTTTAGCGGCGACCAGTTCGACCGTATTCTCTCCGGAATGCACGTATTTTCCGACCGGGATCAACTTGAACTCTTCGTCCAGCAGCCAATCTTCGCCGGCTTGCACGGGCGTACCGTTCACCTTAACGGTGTACAGCCAGGGGCGTTCCACCAGAATCTTCATCGACTTCGTATCCACCCCGGCTCCCGAAACGGTAAAACGGTAAGCGGCCGTAAAGCCCGGCGCCGCCGAAAGATCCATGTTCACGATATCCTGCTTGTACTGCATCGCCCAGAACCACGGATTGCCGCTCAGCCCGGCGTTGCGGAATACTTCCGCGCCTGCATTGTTGTAATAAATATCTTTGTACTGCTTGTCCCCGTTTTGCAAATCGATAAAATCGATCAGCAGCACGTTGTCCCTGTGGCGTGCGATTCGCACCGGACCGTCGGCCTGCAACGGCGTACCGCCCGTCGACACCTGCGGTTTCCGGGCTTCGACCGGATCGTTAGAAACATACAGCAGCACGCTGCCGGCCGGTTCGACACGGGTTTTTACGGTCACAGCACCATTTGCCGTTTCGACCGGCATTTCATATACCTTCCCGTCGAGCGCATCCATCCGCACGGCATGTTTCCCGTTCAGCGCGACTTCCACGTCGGATGCTTCGTCGAGCGAAGCATTCACCAGCAGCAGCGTTTGGCCGCCGTCGAACTCCCTGCGGTGATGGTGCAGATCGCCCCCTTCCCGGCGGACAAACCGGATGCCCTCGCTGCGCAAATAACGGTCGATCGCTTCCGGCGTGCATTCCGCCAGCGAAATCACGCTGTCCGACGCAAAAAAAGCTTCCGCTTCCGCAGACGGTTCGCCTTCCACGCGGGACGGATGCCCGAAAGCGATCAGCCGGCCGCCGGTGCGCACAAACCCGCGCAACATATCGAACGTTTCGCGTTCGAGGTTTTCGGTCTGCGGCGCAACGACAAAAGTACCGTACGCCCGCTGCCCAACGACGAACTTTCCGTCGCGGACGCTTCCGTTCGTCCGGAAATATTTTCGCATCCCAGGTCGAATTCCACCTGCGCGTGTTCGAGTTCCGTCACCAAATCCTGAAACGCCTGCCCGATCTCCATCGCCCGGTTCAAAGACGCAGTCCCGCAATACTGGTTATACATCCATACCGAGGTCGTAGGTTCCAGCACCAGAATATCGTTTCGCTGTTCGCCGAGGCTCATCGCCGCGCAAATGCGGGCGATGTAATCGTTCAGCGCCCGGTAGTCGTTCCACCACGCGGCGCTCTGATTGAACATCGGCGGATAGTCGAACTTACGCACCCCGGCCATGCTCATGTGCCCTACGTGCTGATTGACCAAGTTGACGCCCAGCACCATCTGCCAGTCGCACAGCCGTTTCATATCTTTGAACGTCACGTTCCATCCTCCGCCGCCGTAAGTTTCGCTCAGGACGCGCCGCCGCCCGAGCTGGTTGGCTATGCTCCGCACCTCCTTCACCGACCGGATATTCCCGAACTGCGCGCCGGTGCTCTTTTCATTGAACTGGTTGAACAGCATGTCGATCCCCGGAACCTGCTGCCACGCGGCCATCGACATGTTGTCCGTTACGCCGGTCACCAGCGGCCAGTTATGCTCCCAGTAGTGCCCCGTCCACGAAATCCCTTTCCCGGCACAGTAATCGTACCACGGCCTGGCCCAGCGCTCGACAAACAGGCGGTTGAGCAACTGGAAATAGTCGTGACGCACCTTTCGCCAATCCCCGATTTCCTCGTGCAACTGCGGCAAGCAGTCGCTCAGATCATAACCGTACTCGCTACGGAAAACGTCGAACAGATCGGGCGTCCAACGCACGCCGCCGGGCGACACGATCTCGGGTTCGTCGGTAAAAACGCCCTTCACATTTCCCTTCAGGTCGCCTCCAAACGTCTTTTCGTAACCCTGCATCGTGATCTCCATGAATTTGTCGGTCACCCCGTGCGCCAGCAAGTCGACATACGGCCCGCCGGCATACCACGGCGACGGCTGGTAAAAAGTCTTTTCATACAGGTAAAACCGGCCCGGCCGTCCGGCCATCGAAGCGGCCCGACCGGTAACGTTTTCGAATTTACCGTCCTCCTCGGCGACGATCACGAAATATTTCGAAACATCGGCGGGCATCGTATCGGCCGCCGTCGGTTTCAGGCCCTGTCCCCGGTTGAACGCTTCCGGCATCTCGCGCGGCACATGCCCGCCGGCGAAACCGCTCGGGTAGGAATTTTCGTCGTAAAGCCACACTTCGAGTCCCAGATCGCGCCCCTTGTCCACCGTATATTTCACCATCTCGTTCCACGTCGGCGACAGGTACTCGGTAATCAGTCCGAGCCGCGGATGGATAAATACGCCGCCGCAGCCCTGTTCCTTATATTCGGAAAGGATACGGTCGATCCGGTGCGGCGTAATCTCGGTGTTCCACACCATAAACGGCTTGGTGCGGAACTCGCTGCCGGGATCGGCGAATTGATCGAAAAGCCGCTGCGCCGATTGCGCGTCGGCTCCGTCCTGCGCGTCGGCAGTTCCGCCGACGGCAAGCATCAAAGACAGGATGGTCAAGTGGATTTTTTTCATTCGTCCAATATTTGTAGGTTATGCCGCCCGCACCGAAAAGAGCCCCCGTTCCGTACCGGCGCGCGCCTTCGTCTCCCCCGACACGGTTATTTATTTAGAAAGGTAAGTTTCAGTTTCAACTTGCTGACCACCCCGTACGACAGGCCGTCGTAATCCTTAAATGCGGTGAAGAACATCGTATACGTGCCGTCTTTCTCCTTGATCAGCGAAATCGGCGTCCGCAGCGCGGTCCACCATTTTTTCACGACCGGTTCGATGTCGATGTGGCGCAGTTTCGACCAGTGCACACCGTCCCACGACAACGTATATCCCAGCTTATCGACCCACGGACCGCCGTCGACGATCGCGATATAAACTCCGTTTTCGAGCCGCATCACGATCGGATTCTCGGCAAAACTCTCCAGGCCTACCGGGTTCAGTTCGCTCATCCGCGTCCACGGCCCTTCGATCCGGTCGGCCCGGGCCATCCCGACCATCCACCTACAGGTGGACATCTGCTGGGTCGTCGCGCTGCCGTACAGCGCGTACCACTGCTTTCCGATTTGATACGGGAAAAACGAATCGACCCCCTGATGTCCCTCCCACGGATCGGGATTCTCGTCGTAGCGCATCAATATTTCGCGGTCGGTATAGGGACCGCCGATCCCTTCGATTCCTTTTACATCGGAAACGGCGTGCTGAATCACGCCGTCAAAATTCAGGTTATTGACGTCGGGTTGCTGCGGAAGCGCCTTATAGCATACGTAAAAGAGATGCCACCGTTTGTCTTTTTTTATGGTAGACCATCATCGGCCCCCAGATCGCCGCGCGCTGCGACGCGCCGGTAAAATCGGCGTCCGACTCGCGGATCGTGGCCCGGCGGCGCCAGTCCGTTCCGTTCTCGGAAGTCCAGTAGCCGGTGCGCATCCGCACGCAGTACGGATCGCCGACCATCTCCGACGTGATCATGTGATAAGTGTTTCCGATTTTCACGACCCGGCCGCCCTCGAATCCGTATTTGATATCTTCCGTATCCGGAGAACCGCGGCGGAGGATCGTATCCTCGCAGGCGAGCACCTCGATCCGGACGATTCCGTCGGAATCGGCGATCCGTTTCGGAGCGGCATCGCGTCCCTTGCCGGACGCGCCCATCGCCGCCAGCAAGGCCGCGGCGACAAACAGTTTCTTTTTCATAACGATTTCTGTTCGGGTTAAAAAATTACGCACGATCTCCCTCGTTCATACAAAAGTAAAACGACCGGACGCGGATCGTGTTCCAAAATTGATATATAAGTTCTGATTTTTGATCCGTCAGTCGAGCGGATCGTCCGTGGCTTCGCTGCCGCGCAGCCGGCAGCGGTACTCCTGTGGACTGTACCCGGTGCGCTTGCGGAAAAAGCTGGAGAAATAACGCGAAGAGTTGAAATCCAACGCATAGGAAACCTCCTTGACCGTCATCGCCGGATCGGAAAGCAACTCCATCGCCCGGAACAGTTTCAGTTCGAGGATATACTGCGCCGGCGCCATCCCGGCGTGCCGTTTGAACGCCGTGCGGAACCACGAGTAGCTGACATGCAGCCGCCGGGCCACCTCCTGCGCGCTGATATTTTCGGACAGGTTATCGCGCATGATCACCTTCGCCCGGGCGATTTTATCGCACGTCTCGTCGTTCGGGGATTTCCGGCCGGAATTCAGGTTCAGCGCCACCCCCATCAACAGCGAAACGGCGCCGGACAGCATCTGCTGGTAATAAGGGCCCTCCTGTCCGGCCGCCTGCATCGCGCCGCGGTAAACGTCGATCGCCAGCGTACTGATCCCTACGTTGTAGACCGGCGAACGCCCGCTGAAAAAGCCGCCGGCAACCCGTTCGTCGACCACCTTGCCCCGGAAACCGATCCAATAGACGCTCCAACCGGTTTTGCGGTTCGGACGGTACGTATGCCAGCATCCGGGAAAGATCAAGAACATCGCCCCGGGAGCCAGCGCGTATGTCTTGCCGTCGGATTCGAAAACGCCCTCTCCGTCGACCACGTAGATCAACTGGTATTCGTCGAGCACCCGGCCGGCGGTCACGTTGAAATAATAACCGGCCGGGTGGTCGGCCGGAGGATAGGCTTCGTCCGCATCGATGCGCTGAAAACCGACCGACGTGACGGTAATTCCCCACAGCCGGTCCCGATCGTTCGCCACCAGGTATTTGAACTCGCTCTGATCCTTCGTTGCCATCGGATTCCGGTTTAGCGGCCGCGGATGCCCGCCGCCGTCCTCAAAATTAATTCTTTTTTCGCATAATGCAAAAACGGCCGCCCCGGAAGCCGCTTATTCGGCCGCAAACGGCAACCGAGCCGCCGCAATATACCCATACCACGACCCGATATGCGAAAAGCCCGCGCAGAATTATTCTGCGCGGGCTTTTCGACGGTCGCTTACGGCATTTCGGAACGCTACCCGAGCACCGACACGTTGAAAAATTCGACGACGCCCGCCACGGCGCCCGCATCGTCGACCACGATGATCGAATGAATCTTGTTGACGCGCATCATCTCCTCGGCCGCCGTAATGCGGACATCGGGCGAAATGGTTTTCGGATTGCGCGACATGATCTCCTGCGCCTCGATCCGGAAAAAATTCTCCTTGTATTTAGCCATCGCCCGGCGCACGTCCCCGTCGGTAATCACACCGATCAACTTGCCGTTCTCGACGACCGCGGCAATCCCGAGCCGGGCGTCGCTGATCGCAATGATGACCTCGCCGAGGGTCATCGTCTTCGGAACGCACGGAACGCCGTCCTTGCGCATCACGTCGCGCACGCGGGTCAACAGCCGGCGTCCGAGGCTTCCGCCCGGATGAAACACGGCGTAATCCTCCGCCTTGAAATTCCGCATCTTCATCAGCGCGATCGCCAGCGCGTCGCCCATCACAAGCATCGCGGTCGTCGACGACGTGGGAGCCAGATTCAGCGGACACGCTTCGCGCCCCACATTGATATTCAAATGAAAATGCGCATTTTTAGCCAGCGTTGACTGCGGGTTGCCGGTAATGGCGATGATCGTATTGCCGTTGTTCTGCATGAACGGGATCAGCTTCAGCACCTCGTCGGTCTGTCCCGAATTGGCGATCGCCAGCACCACGTCGTTCTTCGAGATCATACCCAGGTCGCCGTGATAGGCTTCGCCCGGATGCAGGAAAAAAGCCGGCGTCCCGGTACTGGCCAGCGTAGCGGCGATTTTTTTACCGATGATACCCGATTTGCCCATGCCGGTAACGACGACCTTGCCGGTACAAACCAGTATCGCCTCGACCGCCTGGTCGAAATCGTCGGTCAACAGGTTGCTCAGGTTGCGAATGGCGTCCGCCTCGGCGTTGAACGTATCGATCGCATACTGCTTGATCTGACTCATATTCGTATCGTTTTTCATAATAAATTCGGTCGATTATGCAATGAATCCCCCTCTTATCAAAAAGTTCCGATCAGGCCGTAGCCCTGCGTGGCACAGAAAACCTGACTGTAAATATGGAAACCGGGACGATTAGTCTCGATCTTCCGGTTCAACTGCAGGATCGGATGGCCGGCGCGCACGTTCAGGTACTCCTGCAGCCGCTTGTCGGCGCGGATCGCGAAAAGCTGCTGCGTTCCGCCGGTCACGACGATCTGATAGCGCGTTCGCAGCGAATCGAACAGCGAACGGTTTTCGAGATCGTATTCGGCGAAACGGGGCAGGTTGATATCGGGCAGCATCGTTATATCGAAAAACACCGGCTCGCCGTTCACCAGCCGCAGCCGCTCGAAATAAAAACAGCCGGCCCGCTGCTCCTGCGGTTCGACCGGGAATGAAAACGCCTCGTCCAGCGGCCGGGACTCCGGCTTCAGGATGATGTGCGTCGAAAGATTCGCGCTGCTCAGCGCCGAGGTCGTTCCGGTCAGCGACAGGATGCCGATTCCTTTGGGCGCCCCTTTGACGATACTGCCTTTGCCTTGGTGCTTGACGATGAACCCGTCGGCGACCAACTGGTCGAGCGCCTTGCGCACGGTCGGCCGCGCCAGACGGTACTGCCGGCAAAGGTCGTGCTCGGACGGCAGCAAGTCGCCCGGACGGAATTCCCCCGACGCGATCTGTCCGCGCAACGTTTCGTACATTTGTTTATACTGCGGCAAATTGCCCATAACAACTTCTCTGAATTAATCGCCCCGCACGCCGACGAACCGGCTTATCGGTCAACCGGATACTGCGATCGGGCGACCGTCCGAACCGCGCGCCGGGCAGTCCAAAAGTAGACAAAGTATTCTGTTATTCCAAATTCCAAGTCAACAAATTTGTATATACAAGCTACAAACTTGTAAGTATTAATATTTTCAATAACACGCTTGTTATCAACGCTTAAAAAAAATTATCAAAATCACTTGTATATCTAAGTTATTGTTGTAACTTTGCAATGATTTTCCAAAAACTACAATTTAAAACCAACATACTTAAACCTAAATTATGGCAACAGTAGTTATCATGCCGAAGCAGGGACAGTCCGTAGAAAGCTGTATCCTGACCGAAATGAAAAAGAAAAAAGGCGACACCGTAGCGGTGGGAGACATCCTTTTCGCCTATGAAACGGACAAAGCCTCTTTCGAGGAAGAAGCCCAGGTAGCCGGAACGGTTCTGGACGTTTTTTTCGACAACGGCGATGAAATACCGGTGCTGACCAACGTAATGGTGATCGGCAACGAAGGCGAATCCACCGACGAATTCCGTCCGGGTGGCGCAGTTCCCGCAGCAGAAGTTGCGGCGCCGGCGGCAGCGGCCACGGTAGCGCCCGCCGAAGTAAAAACGACAGCGCCCGCACCGGCGGCAGCGCCTGCGGCAGCTCCTTCGGGGACAATGTCGCCGGTATCCCCGCGCGCCAAAGCGCTGGCAGAAAAAGAAGCCGTCAACGCTGCCGCGTTGACCGGAACGGGCCCTCACGGCCGCGTGATCGAACGCGACGTAAAAGCCGCCGCGGAAGCCGCTCCGAAAACCACGCCCCTGGCCAAAGCCATTATCAAAGAGACGGGAGCAGCCCTTCCGACGGCCGGAAGCGGACTGGCCGGCATGGCCAAAGGCGCCGACGTAGGCGCGCTGAAGAATTCGGTTTACGCCACCGACAGCGAAATCAAGCCGATCTCGAACATGCGCAAAATCATCGCCAAGGCGATGCACGCTTCGTTGCAGAATTCGGCGCAGCTTACCCACCACCTCAGCGCCGACGCCCGCCGCATCATGGCGCTGCGCAAGAAGGTCAAAAAAGCGGTCGAAAACGGCTACCCGACCAACATCACCCTCAACGACATGGTATGTATGGCCGTTATCAAGGCTCTCAAGAAGTTCCCGCAGGTCAACGCCCACTTCCTCGGCGACAGCACCCGCAACTTCTCGAAGGTGCACCTCGGACTGGCCGTCGATACCGAACGCGGCCTGATGGTTCCGACCGTCAAGAATGCCGACGACCTGTCGATCCAGGGGCTGGCCAGCCAGCTCAAAGAGGTCGCCGAAGCCTGCAAGAAAGGCTCGATCGATCCGGATCTGCTCTCTTCGGAAGCCGCTTCGTTCACCGTATCGAATCTCGGCAACTACGGCGTAGAGATCTTTACCCCGGTCATCAATCTGCCGCAGGTTGCGATCCTCGGCGTGAACACGATCGTTCCGCGTCCGAAAGACCTCGGCGGCGGAGTCTACGGTTTCGTTCCGCACATCGGACTGAGCCTTACCTACGATCACCGCGCGCTGGACGGCGGCGAAGCGACCCGTTTCGTGAAACAGATCGCCACGGAGATCGAAAACCTCGAATTCGAATTGTAAAACCAACCGGACTCCGAAACGCCACTGAAGGCGTTTCGGAGTTCATCACTAAAACTATAAACCGAAATACAATGATTGATTTAGCAATTATCGGAGGCGGTCCCGGCGGCTACGTGGCTGCGGAACGCGCCGGTGCGAAAGGGCTGAACGTCGTGCTGTTCGAAAAGAGGGAATTGGGCGGCGTCTGCCTGAACGAAGGATGCATCCCGACCAAAACCCTGCTTTACAGCGCCAAAGTATACGACTACGCCGTACACGGCGACAAATACGGAATCAGCGCGCCGGGCGCGACGTTCGATTTCGGCAAGATCGTCGACCGCAAAAATAAAGTGGTGAAAAAATTGGTGGGCGGTGTCGGCTCGAAGATGAAAGCGCACAAGGTGCGGGTCGTCAAGGGCGAAGCCAAAATCAAAGGACGCTCGGCCAACGGAATCGAGATCGAGTGCAACGGCGAAACGTACTATGCGGTGAACCTGCTACTGTGCACCGGTTCGGAAGCCTTCGTTCCGCCGATTCCGGGCGTCAAAGAAGCCGGCGACGCGATCGTTACGAACCGCGAAATCCTCGACTTGAAAGAGCAGCCCAAATCGCTGGTAATTATCGGCGGCGGCGTGATCGGGATGGAGTTCGCGAGCTTCTTCAACAGCCTCGGCACCGAAGTGACCGTCGTAGAGATGCTGCCGAAAATCCTCGGCGGACTGGACGGCGAAATCAGCTCGATGTTGCAGGATATTTACGCAAAGAAAGGGATCAAGTTCAATCTCAACTGCAAAGTGACCGAAATTCGCGGCAACGAAGTGGTCTATGTAGACAAAGACGGCAAAACGCTGTCGGCCAAAGGCGACAAGATCCTGATGAGCGTCGGTCGTCGCGCCGTTACGGCGGGCATCGGCCTCGAAAACCTCGGTCTGGAACTGAACCGCGGCGCGGTCAAAGTGGACGACAAGATGCGCACGAACGTGCCGAACGTCTTCGCCGCGGGCGATGTGACCGGATTCTCGATGCTGGCGCACACGGCCAGCCGCGAGGGCGAAGTAGTCGTTAACAACCTGACGGGCCGTCCGGACGTCATGCGTTACAACGCGATCCCGGGCGTAGTTTATACGAATCCGGAAGTAGCCGGCGTCGGACTGACCGAAGAACAGGCTAAAAAAGAAGGTATCGAATACCGCATCGCAAAACTGCCGATGGCCTATGCCGGACGCTTCGTCGCCGAAAACGAAGGCGGTAGCGGCCTGTGCAAAGTATTGGTAGGCGCCAAATACGGCGAAGTGCTCGGCGTACACATGCTCGGCAACCCGTGCAGCGAGATCATCTACGGCGCCTGCATGGCCATCGAACAGGAAATGACGCTCAAAGAGATGCAGGAAGTCGTATTCCCGCACCCGACCGTATCCGAAATTTTCAAAGAAACCATTTTTGCTTTCTAACCGAATAACAACTAATTAAAAACTTAAAAATCATATATTATGCCTAAGTCGCAATATATCGACCCGAAAGAGATGCGGAAAGCCGGTGAGATCACCTTCACCCCGATTCCGGTCAATCAGTACAAAAAGACGATCAAGGAAGAGCTCAAGGCGAAGAACTTCACCAAGGACGATCTGAAACGCATTTACCACGACATGGTCGTGATCCGCGAATTCGAAACCATGCTGCAACTGGTAAAAACGACCGGCGGATACAACGGCGTGGAATACAACAACCCGGGCCCGGCGCACCTGTCGGCCGGTCAGGAAGCCGCCGCCGTAGGTATGGCTTACATGCTCGATATCAATGACTTTATCTTCGGTTCGCACCGCAGCCACGGCGAAATTCTCGCCAAAGGTCTTCGCGCCATCGAGCTACTCGACGACAAGGATCTGGAGAAGGTGATGAACGAATTCTGGGACGGCGCTACGGTAAACGTCGCCAAGAAAGCTTTCAAGGGCGGTTCCGTAAAAGAACTGGGTATCCGCTTCCTGCTGTACGGCGCGCTGGCCGAGGTATTCGCCCGCACGACCGGGTTCAACAAAGGCCTCGGCGGAAGTATGCACACCTTCTTCACGCCGTTCGGCATCTACCCGAACAACGCCATCGTAGGCGGTAGCGGCAGCATCGCAGTAGGTGCGGCCCTGTACAAGAAGTGAACCGCAAGCCGGGCGTGGTGGTTGCCAACCTCGGCGACGCGTCGATGGCCCGCGGCCCGGTTTGGGAAGGCATGACCTTCGCTGCGATGGATCAGTTCAAACAACTGTGGGCGGACGATATGAAAGGCGGCCTGCCGGTGATCATCAACATCATGGATAACCAGTACGGCATGGGCGGTCAGACCCGCGGCGAAACGATGGGCTTCGACTTCGCGGCCCGCATCGGCGCCGGCGTCAACCCGGCCCAGATGCACGCAGAACGCGTGGACGGCTTCAACCCGCTGGCCGTGATCGACTGCTACCGCCGTAAGAAAGCGATCCTCGAAGAGGAAAAAGACGGCCCGGTACTGATCGACGTGCTGACGTACCGTTACAGCGGCCACTCGCCTTCCGACGCTTCGTCGTACCGTACCAAAGAAGAGGTGGAAGCCTGGGAAGCGGAAGACTGCATCGCAGCCTACGGCAAGGAACTGATCGCCGCCGGCATCGCAACGCAGGCCGACTTGGACGCCACGACCAAAGAGGTGAAGGACATCATGTTCGATACCTTCAAACTGGCTATCGACGACGAACTTTCCCCGCGTATGGACCTGCACAAAGATCAGGAACTGCTCGGCACGATGATGTTCTCGAACCAGTCGATCGACTCGCTGTCGGACGCTAAGCCGGAAGTGAACCACCCGATGAGCGAAAACCCGCGCGTACAGCAGATCGCCAAGAAAGAGCGTTTCGCGTTCGACAAGGACGGCAAGCCGTTCTCGAAGATGAAACAGTTCCAGTTGCGCGACGGTATCTTCGAAGCCATCATCGACCGCTTCTACAAAGACGCGTCGCTGGTCGCCTACGGTGAAGAAAACCGCGACTGGGGCGGCGCGTTCGCCGTATACCGCGGTCTCACGGAAGCGCTGCCGTACCACCGCCTGTTCAACTCGCCGATCGCCGAAGCCGCCATCATCGGAACGGCTATCGGATACGCCATGTGCGGCGGCCGCGTAATCCCCGAAATCATGTACTGCGACTTCCTCGGATGCTGCGGCGACGAAGTGTTCAACCAGCTACCCAAATGGCAGGCCATGAGCGGCAACATCCTGAAGATGCCGGTAGTCGTCCGCGTATCGGTAGGTTCGAAATACGGCGCGCAGCACTCGCAGGACTGGACGTCGCTGGCAGCCCATATCCCGGGCCTGAAAGTGGTGTTCCCGGTTACTCCGTACGACGCCAAAGGTTTGATGAATGCGGCTCTGCAGGGCACCGATCCGGTGATTTTCTTCGAAAGCCAGCGTATCTACGACGTGGGCGAGCAGTTCCACGAAGGCGGCGTTCCGGAAGGATACTACGAAATTCCTCTGGGCGAACCGGACGTGAAACGCGAAGGCAAGGACATCACAATCCTGACCATCGGCGCCACGCTGTACCGCGCGCTCGAAGCGGCCAAAACGCTCGAAGAGAAATACGGCATGAGCGCCGAAGTGATCGACGCGCGCAGCCTCGTTCCGTTCAACTACGAGAAAGTGCTCGCTTCGGTGAAGAAAACCGGACGGATCGTCATCGCCGGCGACGCTACGGCGCGCGGCTCGTTCCTGAACGACCTGGCCCGCAACATCACCGAACTGGCGTTCGATTACCTGGACGCGCCCGCCGTCGTTCTGGGATCGCGCGACTGGATCACGCCGGCCTACGAGCTGGAATACGCGTTCTTCCCGCAACCGGACAGCTTCTTGGACATCATCCACGAAAAGATCGTTCCGTTGCAAGGATACGTTCCGACGCGTAACTACACCGATGCCGAACAGATCCGCCGAGCTAAAGAAGGTATCTAAAGACGTGTAACATAACACCGATTTCCGAAAGGTCGCATAGATATCGAAGTCCGTGTGACCTTTCGTTCTTAACGAAACATGTCAAAACCTAATAAACGTAAAACTACCGACAATCATGGATGTGTCAAAAAAACATAAGCTCGAATGCGTCGACGTCAACGCACACCTGCACACGCCGTACTCGTTCAGCGCTTTCGACAAACTGACCGACGCGCTGGATCGCGCCGTCAACGAAAACGTGAAAGTGGTCGGCATCAACGACTTTTATTCGATGGACGGCTACAAAGAGTGGAACGACGGATGTATTCAGCGCAAGCTGTTCCCGCTGTTCAACATCGAGTTCATCAGCCTGCAAGAAGAAGACCAAGCCGCCGGCATACGGGTGAACGACCCGAACAACCCGGGCCGCACCTACCTCAGCGGCAAAGGCCTCGCCTACCCGATCGACCTGCCCGAACCGTACGCCTCGCAACTGGCCAACGTCCGCGCCGAATCGAACGCGCAGGTAAAAACCATGTGCGGCAAGCTGAACGACGTGCTCGCATCGTACGACGCCCCGTTCAGGCTCGACTTCGACCTGATCGAGAAGACGCTGACCAAAGGTTCGATCCGCGAACGCCATCTGGCCAAAGCGCTGCGGATCGCCGCATACGCGCATTTTAACAACGACAAGGCCGCCATCGCTAAATTCTTCGAAACGATTTTCGGAGGCAAGGCGCTGAAATCGAATGTAGACGACCTCGCCGCCGTCGAGAACGAAATTCGCGGCAACCTGCTCAAAGCGGGCGGAGCGGCTTTCGTCCCGGAAGACCCGAAAGCATTCCTGCCGATGGACACGGTACGCAAGATCATCCTGGCCGCCGGGGGCATCCCGACCTACCCGTTCCTGGCGGACGATGCGAAGGGCGGATTCACCGACTTCGAACAGGACGTCGTGAAAACGGCCGAGATCCTGCGCCAGCGCGGTATTTTCTCGGTAGAATTCATCACGACGCGCAACAGCGTCGAAGTGCTTGAGAAGTACGCCGGCTACCTGCACGACAACGGTTTCGTCGTAACGTTCGGCTCGGAACACAACACGCCCGCGATGGAACCGATCGAACTGTTCGCCCGCGGCGGCGCGCCGCTGACCGAACGGCTCAAATTCATCAACTACTGCGGCGCCTGCGTCGTGGCCGCCCATCAGGACATCGTCCGCAGCGGTATGCAAGGCTACGTAGACAGCCGCGGAAAGGCCGATATCGACAAACGCGACGAATACGTCAAGCACGGCGACCGCGTTATCAAATCCATCATCCTTTAAACCCGTAAACCAATCATGAAAGAGATAGAAGAACTGATCGAGATATCCCGCAAATACGGCAAAGACAGCCGCTATGTCATCGCCGGCGGCGGAAACACTTCGTACAAAAATGCGGAAAAACTGTGGGTCAAAGCGAGCGGATGCGCGCTGGCCACCATTACCGAGGACGGCTTTGCGGTGCTCGACCGTAAAAAGCTGAACGTGATCTCGGAAAAAACGTACAGCAGCGACACGGCAGCCCGCGAGGAAGAGGTCAAAAACGACCTGGCGGCCGCCTGCATCACCAAAGATCGCCGTCCGTCGGTCGAGACGTCGATGCACAACGCGCTGGAAGCTAACTTCATCGTACACCTGCATCCGACGATGGTCAACGGCCTGATGTGCGGCCAAAACGCAGAGGCCGAAACGCAAAAGCTGTTCGGCGACGATGCGGTTTACATTCCGTACACCGACCCGGGTTACGTGCTCTTCAAAGAAGTCGAAAACCGGATCAACGCCTACAAAGCGAAATTCGGCAAGGAGCCCGCAATCCTGCTGCTGCAGAACCACGGCATCTTCGTCGGAGCGAATACGACCAAAGAGGTGGAAGCCATCTACGAAAAAGTGCTCGGAACGATCGAAAAGGCGGCCGGCGCGAAACTGCCCGAAGGAGACGTTCTGGTATGCGAATGCGCTCAGGAAGTGCTGCCCGCCATCCGGATGATGCTCAGCAAGCAGGGTCTCAAAACGCTGAAAGTACGCAATAACGAACTGACCAAACACTTTCTCTCTTCGGCGGCCGAGTACGCCAAGGTAGCCGCTCCGTTCTCGCCGGACGCGATCGTATATTGCAAATCGAAATACCTCTATTTCGACTGCGATAGCAAGGAAGCGCTGCTGGAAACGGCCGAAAAAGAGATCGAAGCGTATGTAAATAAGAACGGTTACACGCCGAAAGTGATCCTGATCAAAGGGATCGGCCTGGTAGCCGTCGGCGACAACGCCGCGGGCTGCGACATCATCCTCGACGTCTACGAAGACATGATGAAGATCGCCCTGATCGCGCAGGCATTCGGCGGCGAACACCCGATGACCCAGCGACAGATCGACTTCATCGACAACTGGGAAGTGGAAAACTACCGCCGCAAAGTAAGCGCCGGCGGAGCTTCGGGCCGCGTCGAGAACAAGACGATCATCGTCACCGGAGCCGCCCAGGGGTTCGGCGAAGGGATCGCCGCCTGTCTGATCAAAGAAGGGGCGAACATCGTGGTGGCCGACCTGAACGAAACGGTCGGTCTGGCGACCGCCGAGCGGCTCAGCGGCATGGCCAAAAGCAACCGCGCGATTTTCGTCAAGACGAACGTAGCCGATACGGCGAGCCTGCGCAACCTGATCCACGAAACGGTGTGCAACTTCGGCGGACTCGACGTATTCGTCAGCAACGCGGGCGTTCTGCGCGCCGGCGGTCTCGAAGAGATGACGCCCGAAAACTTCGAATTCGTCACGAAAATCAACTACAACGCTTACTTCTACTGTGCACAAGCGGCTTCGCGCGTGATGAAGCTGCAGAACAAATACGCGCCCGAAAACTACGGCGACATCGTCCAAATCAACTCGAAATCGGGTCTGCGCGGTTCGAAGGCGAACTTCGCCTATGCCGGCGGCAAGTTCGGCGGAATCGGGCTGACGCAGTCGTTCGCGCTGGAACTGGCTCCGTTCCGGATCAAGGTGAACTCGGTATGTCCGGGCAACTTCTACGAAGGGCCGCTGTGGTCGAACCCCGAGAACGGACTGTTCCTGCAATACCTGCACGCAGGCAAAGTGCCGGGAGCGAAGACCGTCGAAGACGTCCGCAAGTTCTACATGGATCAGGTTCCGATGCGTAAGGGAACCGGCCCGGAGGACGTTACCAAAGCCGTGCTGTACCTGATCGAACAGACCTGCGAAACGGGGCAGGCCGTACCGGTCACCGGCGGTCAGGTGATGCTGAGCTAACGGAAGACGGAACACACCGACTATCGGGCCCGTACGAATACGGACGGTGCGGGCCCGACAGTTAACCGTTTCGTAACGCCTTTAACCTATATAAGTATGACAAAAATTCGCATGATATGAATTTAATGTATATCTTTGCAGAAAATTTAGATTTTTCATGTGAAACCTTGTCGTCGTGAACTTTTAAAACCAAAACACATGAAAACAAAAGCTGTAAGACTGTACGGCAAAAACGACCTCCGATTGGAGGAATTCGAACTGCCGAAGATCAAAGATAACGAAATACTCGCCAAAGTCGTGTGCGACAGCATCTGCATGTCGTCGTACAAAGCCTCCCACGAGGCCGACATCCACAAACGCGTTCCGCGCGACATCGCGCAGCGTCCGGTCATTATCGGCCACGAATTCGCAGGGGAACTGGTCGAAGTGGGCAGCAAGTGGAGCAAACAATTCAAAGCCGGCGACAAATTCTCGATCCAACCCGCGCTGAATTACGAAAAAGGGCCGGTCGGCGTGTTGAGCGCTCCGGGCTATTCGTACCAATTCATCGGCGGCGACGCCACCTACGTGGTAATTCCGAACGAAGTGATGGAAAACGGTTGCCTGCTGCCGTATACCGGCGCCGGATATTACCCCGCTTCGCTGTCCGAACCGCTGTCGTGCGTGATCGGCGCGATGCATGCGAACTACCACATCACGCCCGGGTCGTACAAACACGCGATGGAGATCAAACAAGGCGGCAGCATGGCGGTACTCGCCGGCGTGGGCCCGATGGGGTTGGCCGCCATCAACTACGCCATCCACCGCACCGACCGCAAACCGAGGCTGATCGTGGTGACCGATATCGACCAGACGCGTCTGGATCGCGCCGCATCGCTCTATTCGCCCGCGGAAGCCGCTAAAAACGGCATCGAACTGAAATACGTCAACACCGGCAAAATGGCCGATCCGGCAGCGGAACTGAAAGCGCTGAACGGCGGCAAAGGCTACGACGACGTGTTCGTATTCGCTCCGGTCGCTCCGGTCGTGGAACAGGGAGACGCGATCCTCGGATTCGACGGTTGCCTGAACTTCTTCGCTGGCCCGGCCAAAACGGATTTCAAGGCGCAATTCAACTTCTACAACGTACACTACGCCTACACGCACGTCGTAGGCACCAGCGGCGGCAATACGGACGACATGAAGGAAGCCATCGAGATGATGGGCAAAGGACTCGATCCGGCCGGCCTGGTAACGCACGTAGGCGGTATCAACGCCGTGATCGAAACGACGCTGAACCTGCCGAGCATCCCCGGCGGAAAGAAATTGATATACACCCATATCGAAATGCCGCTGACCCCGATCGCAGAATTCGGGGAAAAAGGCAAATCGAATCCGGTTTACGCCGAACTGCACAAACTTTGCGAAAAGCACAAGGGTTTGTGGAATCCCGAAGCGGAGGCCTACCTGCTGGCCAACGCCGATAAACTGTAAGCGCGCACGAAACGCGCGTTACGGGAAACGTTAGCGTCAAACTGTAAAACAAAGCCCGGCGGCGGACGGAAGTTTTCCGCCGGGCTTACAAAAAAGGCAACACGATTAGGTTAGTTAGATAAACAACAGGTTTAGCATTCGAGCTAAAAAAACAATTAGTTAGGTTATGAAACAGTTAGACACTAAGTTGATGCACCCCGCCGACCAGATTACGGTCGTGATCGGTCGCATTTACCGGAGCGGAATGACGACCACCTCGGGCGGTAACATTTCGATCAAGGACGAAAACGGTGACATCTGGATCACGCCGGGAGCAGTGGACAAGGGTTCGCTGACCCCGAAAGACATCGTCTGCGTAAAAGCGGACGGTACGGTGATCGGACCGCACAAACCGTCCTCGGAATTCCCGTTCCACAAGGCGATTTACGAAATGCGTCCGAAGATGACCGCAGTGATCCACGCGCATCCGCCCGCACTCGTATCGTTCAGTATCACGCACCAGATTCCGAACACCAACATCATTCCCCAGGCAAAACGCGTCTGCGGAACGATCGGGTTCGCTCCTTACGACGTCCCGGGAAGTCAGGGACTGGGCAAGAAAATCGCTACCGAATTCAAAAATCACCCCGACTATAAGGCCGTGATCATGGAGAACCACGGCGTGGTGCTCTGCGGCGAAGACCTGATGGACGCTTATCAGCGTTTCGAGACGCTCGAATTCTGCGCCCGCACGGTCATCAACGCGAAGACGCTCGGCGAGCCGACTTACCTGACCGACGAGCAGATCGACCAGCACGAACGTTCGCTGCCGACCGATTTCCCGCACTTCATGGGGGTCACCTACCCGTCCGACGAACGCGCGATCCGCAGCCTGATCGTCAAGATGGTGCGCCGCGCTTGCGACCAGGGATTGATGATCAGCACCTACGGTACCGTATCGGTACGCTGGAGAGGCAACGACTTCCTAATCACCCCTCCGGGCGTTCCGCGCTGGGACATCGAACCGAGCAACATCGTGCAGGTGAAAAACGGCATGGTGGAAGCGGGCAAGATCCCGAGCCGCTCGGTAGCGTTGCACCAGGAGATCTACCAGAACCATCCGGAGATCAACTCGATCATCATCACGCAGCCTCCTCACCTGATGGGTTTCTGCACTTCGGGCGTGAAGTTCAACGTACGGACGATCCCGGAAAGCTGGATCTTCCTGAAGGATACCCCGATCATTCCGTTCGGCGTTCAGTACGAGGACAGCAAGAAGATCTCGGAAGCGTTGAAGAGCGTACCCGCCGTACTGCTGGCCAACGACTCGGTGCTGATCACCGGCGACGGTCTGCTGCAAACGTTCGACCGGCTGGAAGTAGCCGAATTCAGCGCGAAATCGCTGATTATGGCCGCCCCGATCGGCGAACTGAAACCGATCACGGACAAGGAAGTGGAAGACTTGCGCGTGGCATTCCACGTAAAATAACACGCGGTATGCTGCTGCTTAGGAGCATATCCGACTCTCCGGCATTCAATTGCGCCCTGGAAGAGTATCTTTTGACAGAACGTCCCGCAGGGGACGTTCTGTTATTCTATATCAACCGGCCGTCGGTCATCGTCGGGCGCAACCAGCGCATCGAGGCGGAAGTAGACACCGGATATTGCTGCGAACACGGCATCGAGGTCGTCCGAAGGCTGTCCGGAGGCGGAACCGTCTTCCACGACTACGGGAACATCAACTACGCCTTTATTGCGGACAAAGGCTCCGTCCCGGTGCTCGACCGGGACTTCGGCGTTCCGATCGTCGCCGCGCTGCGGGCGAACGGAATCGAAGCCACGATAGGCGCGCGTAAAGAACTGCTGGCGGCCGGATACAAAATATCGGGCACCGCTTCGCACGTGACGCGCACCAGCCAACTCTTCCACGGCACGCTGCTGCACCGTACCGACCTGGAACGGCTGGACTACAGCTGCGCGGGGATCGCTCATTGCGAGGCAAAAGCGTAGCTCGGTACCGAGTCCGGTGACCAACATCGCCTCGATCACCGGTACGGAAGAGACGACCGAAACGTTCCTTTCGAGATTAACAGACTTCCTGTCAGCCTACTACGACTGTGATCCGATCCGTCCGGTTCCGTCGCAAATCGTCGAAAAAGTCCGTAGGATCGCACAAGAGAAATACGGATAACGCACTCTGGGAGCGGTCATTCGGGGTTCCGGAAAAATAAAACGCAAAAAAATAAAAATAAAACGCGCATGCTATTGTTTTTCCGAACTTTTTGTTTTCCTTTGTGTTGATTTATTTCTTTAATTACATTTTTTATGAAAGGTACAGTAAAGTGGTTTGATTCGGCCAAAGGTTATGGCTTTATCACAACCGAAACAGGTAGCGACATCTTTGTTCACTACACCGGTATTAACAAAGAAGGTTTCCGCGGCCTGGAAGAAGGACAGCACGTCGAATTCGAAGTCAACGAAGGCAAGAAAGGCGAACAAGCTGTAAACGTTTCTGTAATAGGATAAGATTTTGTATTCATCAAAATACTGATTTTTTCTATTAAATCCACAAAAAAAGGACTGCTCACAGAGCAGTCCTTTTTTTACTTTTCGCCAAACGGCTATTTCTTTGCCGGAGCGGCCGGTTTCACGGCCGTCGAATCGGCGGCCGGAGCCGCCACCGAAGCGGCGCACTGTTGCATCGCGTCGGCCAGCTCGGTCGGTACGCCCGGCTGCACGAACAGAGCGACGGTAAACTGCTGCGGCGTCACGTACAGTTCTTTCACCTTTCCGGCCAGGCAAGTATAAAAGGCCTGGATCTGTTCGTCGGTCGCGCCTGCGGGCAGGATACCGGCCTGTTGCAACTCGGCCGCCGGAAACAGCAACGGCAGATTCTCGAAATTATCGCCGATCGAGAAACCGACGCAGGAGACCATCGCAGCGTTGAGCGTATCCTCCTTAGCCGTAAGCTGATCGTACTTGTTGTAATCGGGATAAGTGCCTTCGATCGTCGTCAGCACGCACTGTTCGAGGTTGCCGTAATTGGCGGCTTCCATGTGTCGGATCGCCGAACGATCGCGGTAATCGCGGAGGGTTTTGCGTACTTCTTCGCGTTCCTTGTCGGTCCACTTGCGGGACTGCGAACAGGACACGACGAATGCGACAACTGCCAGAAGAGTGATAATTTTTTTCATCGTTTTTTGAATTAGGTTATTAAATTTGTTCAACATCGAATCGTCTGATTACCGGACTGAACCGGATACACCGGCAGTATGCTGCAAAAATCGCACAGACAAATCGCCGTTGCCCGATCCGGTCGTCTCCCCCGTCGCGCCCATACCGCCGAACCCGGAAAACGAAACCGACCAGAATCGGAACAAATCGGAATAAAAGCCGTTGCAAAACCCTTTTTTATTGGTATATTTGCTTTCGGCAAGGTAACACGACCGGGTTCCTGCCCCGCGATCCGAACCCCACTATTCGACGGCAAAAAGAGCCGTCCTAACCAAAGACACGACCGAAATGGACATTTTCGAACTGCGAGAGTTTTGTCTCTCGCTGCCTGCAACCGAAGAAACCACTCCGTTCGACGAAACGACGCTCGTCTACAAAGTAGCCGGTAAAATGTTTCTGCTGACCGATATGACCGACAGCCGGTGGATTAACGTCAAGTGCGATCCCGACCGGGCCGTGGAACTACGGGAGACTTACGAAGAAGTCTCGCCCGGATGGCACATGAACAAACGCCACTGGAACACCGTCCGCACGGACGGCGACCTGCCGGCCGGTCTGATCAGGGAATGGATCCGCGACTCCTACCTGCTGGTCGTAAAAAGCTTGCCGAAAACAATACGCGACGAAATACGAAACGCTTACGTCGAAAATAACGAAAACCGATGAAAAAATTTTACCTGCCGATTTGCTTCGTCCTGTGCACGCTTGCCGCGCCGGTTGCGGCCCAGATCCATCTGGAGGGATACCGCCAGGCCGACATTGCGCCGCAATGGCTCGACGGACGCTGGACGGCTCAATGGATTTCCGTCCCCGGAGAACCTCAAAACGCTTACGGGATTTACCATTTCCGAAAAACGTTCGAACTTCCCGAGCAACCGGAACGGTTCGTCGTGCACGTCTCGGCCGACAACCGTTACAAGCTGTACGTCAACGGCGAGCTGGCTTCGGTCGGCCCGGCCCGCGGCGACGTATTCAACTGGAACTTCGAAACGGTCGATCTGGCCCGGTGGCTGAAACCCGGCAAAAATACGCTGGCAGCCGTCGTATGGAACTTCGCGGAAATGAAACCGGTCGCCCAGGTCAGCTTCAACCAGACCGGGTTGATCGTACAGGGCAACACAGCGGCCGAAGAGGCCGTCAATACGAACGACAGTTGGCTGTGCAGCCACAACGACTCCTACAAACCGCACCAGGCGCGCGTCTACGGTTATTATGCCGCAGGACCGGGCGAGCAGGTCGACGCGGCCGCCTACCCCTGGGGCTGGGAAACGCCCGGATTCGACGACTCGGCATGGAACAAAGCGCAGGCCGGCATGACCGGCGGAGCCAAAGGAGCGCGCGACTATCCGGGACGCCTGCTGGTGCCTACGCCGATCCCGCCGATGGAAAACCGTACCGAGCGTTTCGCCGAAGTGCGGCGGAGCGACGGCGTGCGTATTCCGGAAGGATTTCCCGGCCGGGCCGCGACGGTGACCGTTCCGGCCCATACGACCGCCGAAATCCTGCTCGACAACGACTCGCTGACGACCGCCTACCTATCGCTGTTGTTTAGCGGTGGAAAAGGCTCGCAGATCACCGTCGCTTATGCCGAAGCGCTCTACCGCGATACGCAGACCTTTTTCAAAGACGACCGCAACGAAGTAAAAAACAAACAGTTCCTCGGCTACGAAGATATCGTTCGTCCGGACGGCGGTAACGGCCGGCTCTATACGACACTGTGGTGGCGTACATGGCGGTATGTCAAACTGACCGTCACGACGCAGGACGAACCGCTGGAACTGCAAGACATCTACGGGACATTCACCGCCTATCCGTTCGAAAGGGCATCGTCGTTCGCGGCGCCGGGACACGAGAAACTGTCGCGGATGCTGGATATCGGCTGGCGCACCGCCCGGCTGTGCGCCAACGAAACCTACATGGACTGTCCCTATTACGAGCAACTGCAATATTTCGGCGACACGCGGATCCAAGCGATGATCTCGCTGTATAACACGCGCGATCCGTACATGGTACGCAATGCGCTGGAGCAGGGCCGGCAGTCGATCGTGGCCGACGGAATCACGATGAGCCGCTATCCGTCGGGATTGCATCAGTTCATTTCGTCTTTCTCGCTTTACTGGATCTGCACCGGATACGACTACTGGCGTTACCGCGGCGACGAAGAGTACCTGAAAACGCTGTTGCCCGCTTTCCGCGGCGTGCTGTCGTGGTACGAAGGATTCCTGCGCGAAGATCATTCGCTGGGCTATATCCCGCACTGGTTCTTCGCCGACTGGGCGTCGAACTTCGACGGCGGGGAACCGATCCGCGAAAAAGAGGGAAATTCGGCGTTCCAGGATCTGCTGTTCGTCATGGGGCTCGATGCAATGGCCGAAATGGAACAGGCTTTCGGCATCCCGATGTACGGGGAGCGGTTCCGTAAAATGGCCGATGCGATCCGAGGAACGATCCGTCCGAAATACTGGGACGAAAACAAAGGTCTGTTCGCCGACACGTACGACCGGCGCAACTACTCGCAACACGTCAACGTACTGGCCGTCCTGCTGGGCGCCGTAAGCGGGAACGAAGCGAAAGCCGTGATGGAGCGTACGCTGTCCGACACGACCCTGACGCAAGCCACGATCTATTTCCGGTACTATCTGAACCAGGCATTGCAAAAGGCCGGGCTCGGCGACCGGCTGCTCGACAACCTGAAAGTCTGGGACGACCAGATGGCGCTGGGACTGACTACGTGGGCCGAGCAACCCGAACCGTCGCGTTCGGACTGCCATGCCTGGGGAGCCAGCCCGAACATCGAATTTTTCCGGATCGTCCTCGGCATCGACAGCGACGGCCCCGGATTCTCGAAAGTCCGAATCGCACCGTCGCTCGGCAAACTGAAAGAAGCCTCCGGATCGATCCCGCATCCTCAGGCGACGTCGCCGTCCGCTACCACGTCGGCAAACGCGGAGAACTGTTCGCCGAAATTTCGCTGCCCGATGCGGTCGAAGGCACTTTCGTCTGGAAGGGGGAAACCCGTCCGCTGCGGGGCGGCACGCAAACGATCAACATAAAATAAACACATAGCGAAAAAGCAAATTTGGGCAAAGCGTAGCGAATTAGCTGATACAGCGTTCGTTACGCTTTGTTTTTCTATGGAGCAGAGCCAACGAAATGCCACCTCGAAGCCAAACGGTGCAGAAGTTCAGTTACCACCTCATTACTCCCGTAACGGGTGCAGATTTCTTGCTAAATACTTCTGTTTCTGCGTTTTGCGTCGATTTGCATAGCTGTCGGTAACTCACTAATAACTAATTTTGTAACCCAAAAAAGGAGTGAGTATGCGAAGTACATTCAAGGTATTATTTTACGTGAAGAAAGGCAGCGAGAAGCCGAACGGCAACCTGCCTCTGATGTGCCGTATCACGGTGGACGGCGAGATTAAACAGTTCAGTTGCAAGATGGACGTTCCCCCACGGTTGTGGGACGTGAAGAACAGCCGTGCTTCGGGCAAGAGCGTCGAAGCGCAGAGAATCAACCTTGCGGTAGATAAAATCCGTGTGGATGTAAACCGCCGTTATCAAGAACTGATGCAGACGGACGGTTATGTTACCGCCGCCAAACTCAAAGACGCCTATCTCGGTATCGGCGTCAAGCAGGAAACCTTGTTGAAGCTGTTCGAGCAGCACAACGCCGAGTTTGAGAAGAAAGTCGGACACAGCAGGGCGCAGGGGACATTTACCCGTTATCGGACGGTCTGCAACCATATTCGGGAGTTCCTGCCCCATGCCTACAAGCGTGAGGACATCCCGTTAAAGGAACTCAACCTCACATTCATCAACGATTTCGAGTATTTTTTGCGCACGGAGAAGAAATGCCGCACCAATACCGTGTGGGGCTACATGATTGTGTTGAAACACATCGTTTCCATTGCGAGGAACGACGGGCGTTTGCCGTTCAACCCCTTTGCGGGATATATCAACTCTCCCGAAAGCGTGGATAGGGGCTACCTCACCCAAACGGAGATACAGACGCTCATGGACGCACCGATGAAGAACGCCACCCATGAACTTGTACGGGACTTGTTCGTCTTTTCTGTTTTTACGGGTTTGGCGTATTCGGACGTGAAGAACCTTACCATTGACCGCCTGCAAACATTCTTCGACGGCAATCTGTGGATAATCACCCGAAGAAAGAAAACCAACACCGAATCGAACATCCGTCTTTTGGACGTTCCCAAGCGTATCATGGAGAAATACAAGGGGCTGGCAAGGGACGGTCATGTTTTCCCCGTTCCGAGCAACGGAAGTTGCAACAAGATACTTAAAGAGATAGGCAGACAATGCGGCTTCAAGGTACGTTTGACCTACCATGTTGCACGCCACACGAACGCTACGACCGTACTTTTATCGCACGGCGTACCCATCGAAACGGTGAGCCGTCTTTTAGGGCATACCAACATAAAGACCACCCAAATTTACGCCAAAATCACCGCCCAGAAGATAAGCCAAGACATGGAAACCTTGTCGCACAAGTTGGAAGATATGGAGAAGAATATCTGCCGAGCCATCTAATTAAAAACAGAATCCCGATGAAAGAAAAAAGGAATATTATCACGATGGACGAGCAGGGCAATATCTTCCTGCCGAACGATATAGGTGCAACCGCCATGACCGAGTGGGAAATCTGCGAACTGTTCGGGGTTATCGTCCCGACGGTTCGGGCAGGGATAAAGGCACTCTGCAAAAGCGGAGTTTTGAGTATATATGACATAAAGCGCATTATCCGCATATCGGACAGATACAGCGCGGAGGTTTACAACCTCGAAACGATAGCCGCCCTCGCTTTCCGTGTCGAATCGTTCGGGGCGGCGAAAGTCCGCAGGGCATTATTGGAAAGGATTATACACGGGCGAAAAGAGAAAACGACGGTATTCGTGTCGGTTGTTTCGGACGGCAAGCCCAACAGCCGTTGGAAAGCGTGATGATATACCAACATATCAACATACCAACATGCAAACATACCAACATACCAGCATACCAACATGCAAACCTATCACTATGGTGATATATATTGCAGGTTCTATTCCTCTTTTCAGAGGAAAGCGGAGCAATCATTTCCGTTTACAAAGGCAAAGCAAGCACGGGGCTTTATGTCGGCTAAAAGGTCAAGCGGCTGCGCCGTTTCCCGATAAATCTTCCTCTCGCTTCGCTGCGAGCGTATTTATCGGGAAAACCTTGTATCCGACCGCCCCGTGCAAAAGAGCCTTTGAAAACGGAAACGACCGCCCCGCCGCCCACCACCGACCGAAAGGGAAAAATAATAAGGTGGGGTTATACGGGTAAGCAGACGGCAGGGACAGCCACCGCCGAAAGGCAGACGGGCAGCACGCCGCAGGTATTTACGAAGAAAATACCATAGCTTATTAGGGAATTTTCCGAGCCGCATTGCAAGCAACGCTGAAAATTCCCCAATAAGGCAAGGGGCAAGCCCCTCTGCACACCCCATCGGGGACGGCATTTGCCGCCCCCGAAAATACAAAAAATCATTGTTTCACAAGCCAAAAAAGAAAGGAAGAATATATGGGTTTCGTAGTTTTACACATGGAAAAGGCGCACGGCAGCGACAGCGGAACGACCGCACATATCGAGCGTTTCATCATACCGAAGAACGCCGACCCCACACG
>NZ_QUDJ01000008.1:0-147299 GCF_003477565.1 Alistipes sp. AF48-12 | reverse complement strand
CGAAAAACCGTCCCTTAAATTTTTGTCCCGATGGCGGGATGCGCCGCGCGATCGTCAGTATCCTGCCTCCGTGATCCGGTTCAGCGCATCTTCCAGGTCGGCGCAACTCTTTTCGATCGACCGGGCCAGGTCGCCGAACGGATTTTTGACCGTGTAGTTGTGGCAAGGCGGATACTCCATCACGAACCTTACGGCCGCCACGGTCCCTTCTCCCGACGGGAGCGTATCCCGGAGCGCTTCGGGAAAGCGGCGGGAATCCATGTACAGGCCCGTGCGTATCGTTTCCATATCCGATACGCATCCCGCAATGGTGTCGTTGATCGAATTCTCGGCCAGCCGGATATCGTCGATGACCGACAGCAGTTCGGGCTCCATGTACTGCATCGTCCCCGATTGTTTCAGGATGTCTTCCGAGGCCGACGTGGAGGTGAATACGTTTTTTTCGAGCAACAGCGTCAGGAATTTTCCGAGCATTTCGGGCGGCAACGTGTCGTAGCGGTCGCCGGCCCGTACGATGCGGTCGGTGGAAGCGCAGATGCGGCGGCAGTTGTCGGCGGTTTCCCGGTAATACTCGAACGATTCGCGTGCATCCGCTTTCAGCACCGCGATGACTTCCCGGATGTCCTGACGGTGGTTGTACTCCTGGATGGCCCTGTCCGTCCCGAAAGTCAGGACGATACTGGCCACTACGGCGATAAAGTTCGGGAAAAACGCTCTCCACGTTTCGGTTTCAAACAGATTCATCGGTTGGGTTCGTTTCATGTTCCGGCGGTTTCGGGGCCGGATGCAGGTTTGTCTAACGACTAAGGGTAATGATTTTGGCGCGGAGATCGGATGCGGGCCGAAGAAAAAAATCCCGGCGTTTTTGCGCCGGGATTTTTTCGGTTATAAAGGATTCTCGTCTTAAAGTTTCGGGCCGGCGGCAACCAGTTTCTTGCCGGCTTCGTTGCCTTCGAATTTCTTGAAGTTCTTGATGAAACGTTCGGCCAGGTCTTTGGCTTTGGCATCCCACTGCGCGGCTTCCGCATAGGTGTCGCGCGGATCGAGGATCTTCGGGTCTACGCCCGGCAGCGCGGTCGGAATTTCGAAGTCGAAGTACGGCATCTTTTTGGTCGGAGCCTTGTCTATCGAACCGTCGAGGATCGCGTCGATGATTCCGCGGGTGTCCTTGATCGAAATACGCTTGCCGGTTCCGTTCCATCCGGTGTTAACCAGATAGGCCTTTGCGCCGGAAGCCTGCATTTTTTTCACCAGTTCCTCCCCGTATTTGGTCGGATGCAGCGACAGGAAGGCTGCGCCGAAGCAGGCCGAGAAGGTCGGAGTCGGTTCGGTGATGCCGCGTTCGGTTCCGGCCAGTTTGGCGGTGAAGCCGGACAGGAAGTAGTATTTGGTCTGTTCCGGGGTCAGGATCGAAACCGGAGGCAGCACGCCGAAAGCGTCGGCCGACAGGAAGATCACCTTTTCGGCAGCCGGGCCTTTCGAAACCGGTTTAACGATGTTCTCGATGTGGTAGATCGGATACGAAACGCGGGTGTTTTCGGTTACCGATTTGTCGGCGAAATCGATCGAACCGTCCGCACGCACCGTTACGTTTTCGAGCAGCGCGTCGCGCTTGATGGCGTTCCAGATGTCCGGTTCGCTATCCTTGTCGAGGTTGATCACTTTCGCGTAGCAGCCGCCCTCGAAGTTGAAGACGCCGTCGTTGTCCCAGCCGTGCTCGTCGTCGCCGATCAGCAGACGTTTCGGGTCGGTCGAAAGGGTGGTTTTGCCGGTGCCGGACAGCCCGAAGAAGATTGCGGTGTTGCCGCCCTTCAGGTCGGTGTTGGCCGAGCAGTGCATCGAAGCCATGCCTTTGAGCGGCAGCAGGTAGTTCATGTAAGAGAACATGCCTTTTTTCATTTCGCCGCCGTACCAGGTGTTGATGATGACCTGCATCTTTTCGGTCAGGTTGAATACGACCGCCGTTTCGGAGTTCAGCCCCAGTTCCTTGTAGTTTTCCACTTTGGCTTTCGACGCGTTCAGTACGACGAAGTCGGGTTCGCCGTAGTCGGCCAACTCTTCGGCGGTCGGGCGAATGAACATATTGGTCACGAAATGAGCTTGCCAGGCCACTTCCATGATGAAGCGGATCTTCAGGCGGCTGTTTTCGTTGGCTCCGCAGAACGTGTCGACGACGAACAGGCGTTTTTTCGAAAGCTCGTCGGTGGCGATGTCTTTCAGCACTTTCCAGCTCTTTTCACTGATCGGCTTGTTGTCGTTCTTGTATTCGTCGGAAGTCCACCAGATCGTGTTCTCGGTTACGGCGTCTTTCACGAAAAATTTATCTTTCGGAGAGCGGCCGGTGTAAACGCCGGTCATCACGTTTACGGCTCCCATATCGGTTACCTGTCCTTTTTCGAAACCTTGCAGACCCGGTTTGGTCTCCTCTGCGAACAGTTGATCGTAAGAGGGATTGTGTACGATCTCGGTAACGCCCGTGATCCCGTACTTGCTCAAATCAATCTTTGACATAATTTTAATTTATTTAGTTAATGCTCCTCTTTCGGAAGTATCGTTCAGTCCGGTTTTATCCGGTAATCAGCGGCAAAGATACGTATTGTTACCAAAATAACAATTAAAATATTAAAAAAAATTATTATCGGTTCGCTCCGATAAATTTCTGTTAAGCAGTTAATTGTCGTTGTTCGGGGGCGTTTCGTTCCCGGAATCTTTTTTAAAAATCAGTCGTTCGGCCAGCCGGGCGAGCGGAATCCCCGTCAGCGCTCCGGCCGAATTGGCCGCGAAGTCCAGCCAGTCGGCGCTCCGGTCGAAGTACTCCCCTTGCAGCAGTTCGATGGTTCCGGAAAAAATAATGGCGCACAAGGCGATCCAGATCCGGTTTCCGCGCGACGGTTGCAGCCACAGCAGCAACAGAAGCACCTGTCCGAGATAGAAACAGAAGTGGACGATCTTGTCGAAATGGGGGATCCGGGCCAACCATCCCATCGGGGGCAAATCGTCGCCCGGACTCAGCGACCCGTAGAGAATTACCGCCGTCCAGACGAAAAAAAGGACCCCGGCGACCTTTATATGTCTCTTTTTTTCCATATTTTTGTAATCATCGGAATCCGTGCGGAAACCGCCCGCAAAGGTATGCATAATAACCGTACGGATCGTTTTAATACCCCAGATTTTATGGCCGGCATTTACATTCATATCCCGTTTTGCAAAAGTAAATGCCATTACTGCGATTTTTATTCCTGCACGTTGCTTGCCAAAAAAGAGGCCGTGCTCGCTGCCGTTGCGGACGAGTTGGCCTGTCGTGCCGGTTTTCTGCAGGGCGAACCGGTGCGGACGGTTTACGTCGGCGGCGGCACGCCGTCGCTCTGCACGCCGTCGGAACTGGGGGCGTTGATCGGCCGTATTCGGGACGTTTACGACGTATCCGGGCTGCAGGAGGTAACCGTCGAAGCCAATCCGGACGACCTGACGGCGGATTGGCTGACCGCGCTGCGAGTCGAGGGCGTGAATCGGCTCAGCATCGGAATTCAGTCGTTCATCGACCGCGATTTGCGGTGGATGCACCGGCGCCACGATGCGGCATCGGCCGTGCGGGCCGTCGGGGAGGCGCAGCGGGCCGGCTTCGAAAACCTGACGGTGGACCTGATTTACGGCATCCCGCAGATGAGCCTCGCGGAGTGGGAACAAAACCTCGGACAGGCGATCCGGCTCGGCGTACAGCATATTTCGGCCTATCACCTTTCGGTCGAGCCGGGAACCGTTTTCGGCAAACGCCTGCGCCGCGGCGCGTTGCGCGAAATCGATCCGGAACGGAGCGTAGCGCAGTACCGCTTGTTGCACGAGATGCTGACCGGAGCCGGGTTCGAACATTACGAGATTTCGAATTTCGCCCGGACGGGATTCCGATCGCAGCACAACGGCAATTACTGGAACGGCACCCGTTACCTCGGCGTCGGGCCGTCGGCGCATTCGTTCGACGGGGCGCTCCGGCAGTGGAATGCGGCGGACGTGCGGCTCTACTTGGAGCGCGAACCGCGGCAGGAGCATTTCGAAAGCGAAACGCTGTCGGAACATGCCGCCTACAACGAGTTCGTGATGACGTCGCTGAGGACGGCGTCGGGGCTCGACGCCGACGTGCTGGAACGCCGATTCGGGGCACGGAAATTGCAATATTTCACGCGGCTGGCCGTTAAATTTCTGGCCGAAGGGACGCTGGTACGCACGGGCTCCGCGTATCGCATTCCGTTTGAACACTATCTGATTTCGGATACGGTGATATCCGATCTTTTTTATGTGGAATGACGCCGGGATTCCGGAAACAAAACGTATCTTTGTTAGGAACGTTAAATTGAAAATCAAGTATATCTAAAAATAGATGAAAATGTCAAACAACGAAGAAGTTAAGAAGATGCCCGACTATCTGTTCGAGGTGAGTTGGGAGGTGTGCAACAAGGTCGGCGGCATCCATACCGTGATCGCAACCAAAGCGTTGACAATTTCGAAACAGCTGGGAGACCATTACATCCTGATCGGACCCGACGTGCACCGCGAGGATGTCAACCTCGAATTCGAGGAGGACCCGGCGCTGCTCAAGGAGTGGAAACAAGTGCTGTTCGCCAATCATAACATACGGGTCAAGACCGGCCGGTGGAAAGTCAAAGGGAAGCCGTTGACGATCCTGGTCGATTTCAGCCAGTTTTTCTCGAGCAAGGACGATGTGTTGAAATTCCTGTGGGAGAGTTACCGGGTCGATTCGATCAGCGGGCAGTGGGATTATATCGAGCCCGTGCTGTTCGGTGCGGCGGCCGGCAAGGTGATCGAGAGCTACGTGAATTATTTCTGTTCGGCGACCGACCGGGTGGTGGCTCATTTCCACGAATGGATGACGGCCAGCGGCGGATTGTACCTACAGAAACATTCCCCTTACGTCGCCACGGTATTTACCACCCATGCGACGGTCATGGGGCGTTGTATCGCCGGCAACGGACTGCCGCTGTACGGCGATATGACGCGGTTGAACGCCGACGAACTGGCGCGGCGGTTCAACGTGGTTGCCAAACATTCGCTGGAAAAGACGTCGGCCGCCAATTTCGACTGTTTCGCGACGGTCAGCGACCTGACGGCGCGCGAGTGCCGCTATCTGCTCGGCAAAGAGGTCGACGTCGTTACGCCGAACGGCTTCGAGGACGACATTGTCTGGGAAGAGGCCGAGTTGCTCGAGAAACGCGCTTCGGCGCGCAAGGCGATGATCGAAGTCGCCGAAGCCTGTCTCGGCGTCAAATACGACCGCGAACCGCTGATCGTCGGAACCAGCGGGCGTTACGAGTTCAAGAACAAGGGACTGGACGTGTTCGTCGATTCGCTGTTGAAGCTCTCCGAAGACGATTCGTTGCAACGTCCGGTGCTGGCCTACGTGACCGTGCCGGCCGGAAACAACGGGCCGCGCAAAGACTTGCAGGCGCACCTGAACGATCCGAACAACCCGATCGATCCGAACGTGCTGCGCAATACGACGCATTATCTTTCGGCTCCGGAGTGGGACCCGATCATCGGCCGGATCAAAAATTCCCGCCTGATGGACCCGGCGTGTCCGGTACAGTTGGTGTTCGTGCCTTCGTATCTGAACGGAGACGACGGGATTTTCAACAAACACTACTACGAATTGCTGTGCGGCATGGACGTGACGGTATTCCCGTCCTATTACGAGCCGTGGGGGTATACTCCGCTGGAAAGCATCGCTTTCTCGGTGCCGACGATCACTACGTCGCTGACCGGGTTCGGCCTGTGGGTCGACGGCAAACTGAAAGAACACAAGGGCGTCGACGTGATCGCGCGCAACGATACGAACGATTCGGAAGTAGTTGCGGCCATCTCGGACGCGCTGAAAAATTATTGCGCGATGGATCGGCAGCAATACGATTCGTACCGGGTGTCGGCCCTTGAGATATCGAAGATCGCGCTGTGGAAAAACCTGATCGAATTTTATTACGAGGCGTACCGGAAGGCCAACGACCGGGCGACGACGCGGAACAACCGCGCCGCATACGACGGGGGCGGCGCGCATACCGAGCAGATCAACTTCGTCAAACAACAGTTGGTTAGCAATACCCCGTCGTGGACGCGTCTGATGGTCGAACGCAAGCTGCCCGAACGACTGCGTCCGTTGGAAGAACTTTCGAAAAACCTGTGGTGGTCGTGGACGATGAGCGCTTACGAGCTGTTCGAATACATCGACAACGTGCTGTGGGTCAAATGCGAAAAGAATCCGATCGACTTTCTCGACAAGCTGACCTATTCGCGGATTCTGGCGCTTGAAAAAGACGAAATATTCCTCGGCAAGATGGATGCGGTGTACGCGCAGTTCGAGGATTATATGCGGCAGAAAGCCGATGCCGAAGGGCCGAAGATCGCCTATTTCAGCATGGAGTACGGACTGCACAGTTCGCTGAAAATCTATTCGGGCGGACTCGGGATTCTGGCCGGAGATTACCTGAAAGAAGCCAGCGACAAGAACGTGCCGATGGTGGCGGTCGGATTGCTGTACCGTTACGGTTATTTCACGCAGCGGTTGTCGGCTTCCGGCGCTCAGGAAGCCAGCTACGAGGCCCAGAATTTCCTGAAGCTGCCGATCACGCCGGTGCGCGACGAGGAGGGGAACTGGATGGATATCCGGATCGCTTTCCCGGGACGGGACATTACGGCGCGCATCTGGCGCTGCGACGTGGGGCGCACCGAGCTGTATCTGCTCGATACCGATCACGACCTGAACCAGGAGGAGGACCGTTCGATTACGTTCCACCTGTACGGCGGCGACTGGGAAAACCGGCTCAAGCAGGAGATGCTGCTCGGCATCGGCGGTATCCGGGCGTTGCGGGCGCTGGGCATTCGGCAGGATGTGTACCATTGCAACGAAGGCCATGCGGCTTTCACCGGGATCGAACGGATCCGCAACCTGATCCACAATAAAAAGCTGTCGTTCAGCGAAGCCCTGGAGGTGGTGCGTTCGTCGTCGTTGTTCACGACGCATACGCCGGTTCCGGCCGGACACGACGCTTTCCCCGAATCGATGATCCGGCAGTACATGTCCCACTACCCCGACCGGCTGGAGATCACGTGGGAGCAATTCATCAACCTCGGCAAGACGAATCCGAACGATCCGAACGAAAAGTTCTCGATGAGTTTTTTGGCCTGCAACCTTTCGCAGGAGGTCAACGGGGTGAGCTGGCTGCACGGCGAGGTCAGCAAGGAGATCCTCGGCGGCATGTGGCCGGGGTACTTCAAGGACGAGCTGCATATCGGCTACGTGACCAACGGAGTGCATTTCCCGACCTGGTGCGCCGCGAACCTGCGCCGGCTGTACGCCCGGTTTTTCGGGGACGGGTTCCTCGAAAAGGATTACAAGATCTCGGCATGGCAGAAAGTGCATAATATCAGTAACCGGGAGTTGTGGGACGCCCGTCTCGTGCTGAAAAACAAGCTGATCGACCATATCAAAAAACGCGTCAGCGATCCGAAGCAGTTCCGGTTCGACTCGCCGCGGCAGATGATCCGGATCCAGGAGGCGCTGAAGCCCGACGTGCTGACGATCGGTTTCGCACGCCGCTTCGCCACGTACAAACGCGCGCACCTTCTCTTTACGAACCTCGACCGGCTGAACAACATCGTCAACAATCCGACGTGTCCCGTGCAGTTCATTTTCGCCGGCAAGGCGCATCCGAACGACAAACCCGGCCAGGACCTGATCAAACGGATCGTCGAAGTGGCCGCGATGCCGCAGTTTACCGGGAAGATCATCTTCCTGCAGAATTACGATATGGAGCTGGCCCGCCGGATGGTGCAGGGCGTCGACGTATGGCTCAATACGCCGACCCGTCCGCTGGAAGCGTCCGGCACCAGCGGCGAAAAGGCCGTCATGAACGGCGTGATGCAGTTCAGCGTGTTGGACGGCTGGTGGGTCGAGGGATATCGCAAAGGCGGCGGATGGATGCTGCCGATGGAACGGACGTTCGACGACCAGGGTTTCCAGGACGAAATGGACGCCGAATTGATCTACAATACGATCGAAGAGGAGATCGTGCCGAAATACTACCGCCGCGACGAGGAGAATATTCCGAACGACTGGATCGAATCGGTCAAGATCTGCGTGGCGGACATTGCGGCCAACTTTACGACCAATCGGATGCTGACCGACTACGAGGAGCGTTTTTACCATAAGCTGTACGACCGGAACCAGCAGATGGTAGCCCACGACTATACGCAGGCGCGCGAGATCGCGGCCTGGAAACGGCGGGTCAGCAGCCGGTGGGACAAGGTGCATGTGATCAGCGTAAAGCGGCTCGACATGGGCAAAGAGGCCATCTTGATCGGGCATAGTTACGACATCGAGGTAATCGTGGACATCGACGGGCTCGCTCCGGAGGACATCGGCGTGGAAATGATTCTTTCCGACCAGATCATCGACGGCAACGTGCGGGTGGTCGCCAAACGCGAACTGAATTTCGTGCGCGAGGAGGGTACTCAGGCCTATTATTCGATCCAGTCCACCCCCGAGGCGACCGGTTCGTTCGATATGGCGATCCGCGTGTTCCCGAAGAACGCGAAACTGCCGCACCGGATGGATTTCGCTCTGGTGAAATGGGGTTGATAATCAGCCTGATGTCCGAACGACGCGTTCGATGAGGAGCGTGTCGGCGAAGAGCGCTCCCTCGCTGTCGGAAAGGCTTTTCGGCGCCGCAAATTTTTATTGGATTTCGCGCAATTTTTTCTTAAATTTACGCGTAGATATAGAAAATAAATGGAGGATATGGCAGTTTTGCATTTCGACAAAAACGAGTTGGGGAATCTGGAGTATTCGCTTCAGCGCGAGATGCTCAGTACCAACGCGCGGGAGGGTATATGAGTACGACGATCGTATGCTGCAATACGCGGAAATACCACGGGCTGATGGTGTGCCCGAAAGACGATGACGACGAGAATAATTACGTGCTGCTGTCGTCGGTGGATGAAACGGTCGTTCAGCACGATCAGACGTTCAACCTGGCGATCCACCGTTTTCCCGGCGTGTACGAACCCCGGGGGCATAAGTATATTACCGATTTTACCTATACGCCGACGCCGGCGATTACGTACCGCGTGGGCGGGGTCGTGCTGAAAAAAGAGTTGCTGTGGATTCATTCGCGGACGCAGTTGCTGATCCGTTATACGTTGCTGGACGCCCGCTCGGATACGCAGTTGAGGCTGCGGCCCTTCCTGGCGTTCCGCGACCGGCACGGGCTGAGTAAGGCCAACCTGTTCGCGGACGGTCGCAGCTACCCGATTCCCGGCGGCGTGCGGAACCGGCTCTACGAGGGATTCCCGTGGTTGCATATGCAGATGAACGTTCCATGCGAATTCGTCGCTGCGCCGGATTGGTATTATAACTTCGAATATGCCGAGGAGATCGATCGCGGTTATCCGGGGCACGAGGACCTGTTGACGACCGGTTATTTCGAAACGGATATCGTCAAGGGGCAGAGCGTTATTTTCTCGTGTTCGACCGAGGAGGTCGATCCGGCGACGCTCGAAAAGGATTTCATGGAAGAGTTGGCGCGTCGGTCGAACAAGATCGATTTCTTGTCGTGTCTGCGGCATTCGGCCAGGCAATTCATCGTGCGTCACGGCGATAAGACCGAAGTGGTGGCCGGATATCCGTGGTTCGGCCGGTGGGGACGCGATACGTTCATCGCGCTGCCGGGCATCACGCTGACCCAGGGCGGCGTCGAGTCGTGTTGCGAGGTGATCGACACGATGGTGCGCGAGATGAAGGACGGCATGTTTCCGAATATGGGCAGCGCCTACAATTCGGTGGACGCTCCGTTGTGGTTTTTCTGGACGTTGCAATGCCTCGAAAAGCATATCGGCGGCGGACGTAAGCTGTGGAAGGCCTACGGCAAGCCGATGAAAGAGATCCTGGAGTCGTATATGCGCGGAGGCGAGTGGGTGCAGGTGCGCGAGAACGGACTGGTATGGGCCGCGCATCCGAATTATGCGATGACCTGGATGGACGCCGTCGTGGACGGCCGCCCGGTGACGGGACGCGAGGGCTATCAAGTAGAGATCAACGCATTGTGGTACAATGCGATTTGTTATACGCTTGAACTGGCGCGGAAAAATAAGGATACCGATTTCGTGAGCCGTTGGGAGCGGATGCCCGAACGGATCAAGGAGTCGTTCGTCGGGCTTTTCTGGTATCCGGAAGAGTCGTTCCTGGCGGATTATGTGGACGAACAGGGGCAGAACCGATTTATCCGGCCGAACCAGATCATCGCCTGCTCGCTGCCGTACGGTATGCTCAGCGACGCGATGAAGCTCGACGTGATCGACAAAGTGCATCGTCATCTGTTGACGCCCAAGGGGCTGCGGACGCTTTCGCCGCGCAATCCCCTTTACAAAGGGCACTACGGCGGAGATCAGCCGACCCGCGACCGCGCATACCATCAGGGAACCGTATGGCCCTGGTTGCTGGAGCACTATGTGAAGGCCGGCTTCGATATGCACGGGAAGAAGTTCCTGAACGAAGCGGAGGATATTCTGAAGAATTTCGAAGAAGATATCAGTGTCAGCGGAATCGCTTCGATCAATGAGATTTACGACGGAGATCCTCCGCACTGTCCGAGGGGTTCCGTTTCGCAGGCGTGGAGCGTAGGCGCCGTTTTGCGGATCGACCAGATGATACAGGAGTGTAAATCTAAAAAATAAAGCCGGAAAAAGGGGGTGCGGAAACCGGACGGCAGGTTGTTTGCAAGGGAATTGTTTTTTGAAGGAACGGTTGAGGCCGGCAAACCGGATTTTCCGGAAAATTTCAGAAAAAGCTCCGCTGTTTATGGGTCGGTGTGGAAAAGAGGAAAACGAATTGAATTGATATAAAATAATAAAAACCATAAAGCAGATGAGAGTATTGATGTTCGGATGGGAATTTCCGCCGCATATCGCGGGAGGACTGGGAACTGCATGCTACGGATTGACCCGGGGACTGGCCAAGCACGACGTCGGAGTGATCTTCGTGGTGCCGAAGGCTTACGGGGACGAGGACGGCCGTTTCGTACGGGTCGTCAACGCGAGCGACGTGGAAGTGTCCGCGGACGATACGCGGGAGAAAGAAATTTGGGAGAAGCTGACGTTTATCCATGTGGATTCCAATATGGTGCCCTATGTGTCTCCCGAGGAGTTCGACGATTATTCGAGGCAGTTCCGCGAAACCGGGGAGTTGCCCGGGCGACACGACGTATGGAAAGAGCGCTATGCTTTTCCGGAAAATACGGGCCGAACCTGATGGAGGAAGTGGCGCGCTATGCGATGGTCGCCGCGCAGATCGCTCGGGATAGGGCCGGGGAGTTCGATGTGATCCATGCGCACGACTGGCTGACCTACTATGCGGGGATCGCCGCCAAACGGGTGTCCGGCAAGCCGCTGGTGGTACACATGCACGCGACCGAGTTCGATCGTAGCGGCGAGCATGTCAACCAGTCGGTCTATAACATCGAACGGGCCGGTATGGAAGCCGCCGACCGCGTGATCGCCGTGAGCAACCTGACGCGCAACATCGTGATCGAGAAATACGGGATTCCGGCGGACAAAGTCGTGACCGTGCACAATGCGGTGCGTTTCGACAAGCGGGATTCCGGGGAGAGCGAACGGAACGTGGAGGATAAGATTGTGACGTTTCTCGGGAGGATCACCTACCAGAAAGGTCCCGACTATTTCGTCGAGGCGGCGGCCAAAGTGCTCAAACGGTTGCCGAACGTCCGTTTCGTCATGGCGGGCAGCGGCGATATGTTGGTCCATGTGATCCGGCGCGTCGCCAAGCTGGGGATTGCCGACCGGTTCCATTTTACCGGGTTTCTGCGCGGGGACGAAGTGCAAAAGATGTTCGGTATGAGCGATGTGTATGTGATGCCGTCGGTGTCGGAACCGTTCGGAATTTCGCCGCTGGAAGCGATGAAGTCGAACGTCCCGGTGATCATTTCGAAACAGTCGGGAGTGGCCGAAGTGCTCGATTACGCGATCAAGGTCGATTATTGGGATGTGGACGCGATGGCGGACGCGATTTACGGCCTGTTGAAATATCCGTCGCTGGCGGCGATGTCGGCCGAAAAGGGGAAAAGCGAAGTGATTAATCTGAAATGGGACAACGCGGCCGGCGAAGTGCTCGATGTTTACCGCAGTTTGGTCGGATAAGGGACGGACTATAAAATACGAGGTTATGAAAACAATCTGCATCTATTTTCAGGTACATCAGCCGATGAGACTGAAAAAGTACCGTTTTTTCAATATGGGTAAGGACCACGAGTACCTGGACGATTACGCCAATCGTGCGATCATGCAGAAAGTGGCGCGGGAATGCTACCTGCCGATGAACGAGCTGTTAGCCGGACTGATCCGCAAAAACGGCAAAAAGTTCAAAGTCAGTTTTTCGATTTCCGGGATCGCGGTCGAACAGTTCAGGATGTATGCGCCCGAAGTGCTGGACAGCTTCCAGGCGTTGGCGCGTACGGGCTGCGTCGAGTTCTTGGCCGAAACGTATTCGCATTCGCTGGCGGCGCTGGCCGACCGGGACGAATTCGTGGCTCAGGTGAAGCAGCACTGTGCGTTGATGGAGAAGGAATTCGGCGTAAAGCCCACGGCTTTTCGCAATACCGAACTGATCTATTCGGATCATATCGGCGAAGTGGTCGCTTCGATGGGGTTCCGCACGATGTTGGCCGAAGGCGCCAAGCACGTTCTGGGATGGAAAAGTCCGAATTACGTCTATGCCAATGCGATCGACCAGAAGCTGCACCTGCTGCTGCGGAATTTCAAGCTGAGCGACGATATCGCGTTCCGTTTTTCCGACCGGGGATGGTCGCAGTGGCCGCTGACGGCCGAGAAATACGTGAGCTGGCTGAACAATCCGGAACTTCCGGGCGAGGTGATCAACCTGTTTATGGACTACGAGACGTTCGGGGAGCATCAGAAGGCCGACAGCGGGATCTTTGAATTCATGAAACACCTGCCGAATGCGGCGCTGGCGACCGGGTCGCTGAAGTTCGCCACGCCGACCGAGGTATCCAAAAAGTTCCAGCCGGTGGCTATCTTGCACGCTCCCTACCCGATTTCGTGGGCCGACGAGGAGCGGGACATCACGGCCTGGCTCGGCAACGAACTCCAGAACGAAGCGTTCAAAAAACTTTATGCGTTGAAAGATAAGATCCGGGCGATCAATCATCCCGATTTTTACCATGCGTGGAATTTCATGCAAGTGTCGGATCATTTTTATTACATGGCGACGAAATGGTTCTCGGACGGCGACGTTCACAGCTATTTCAACCCGTACGAGTCGCCTTACGAAGCGTTCATCAATTACATGAACGTGCTGAGCGATTTCGAGATCGAGGTCGACCGGAAATATAAGGAAACGATGCAGGAATCGGTTCCCGCCTGACGGGCGGGAACGCTGTTCTGCAAAGCGGGCCGGGTTTCGAACCGGCCCGCTTTGTTTCGGAGATACTATAAATGCCGGGAAAATCGTTTTATATTGTGAGAAAATTAATCTATTTTTGTAACTTTAAAAAAGTCACGGGTTTCGTGCTTCGGCCCGGCCGTGACGACCGTATTGATAATACGAGAAGAAACTGTATGAAAAAGATTCTTTCGGTCATTACCCTGACCGTGTTGATCGCATCTTGCGGACAGGATCGCAAAGCGCGTGTCCAGGGCTCTTTCCCGGGACTGTCTCACGATACCGTGTTGCTGGAAATGGTTACGACGCAGGGACGCCGGATCGTGGATTCGACCGTTATCGACCAAGGGGGCGATTTCCGTTTTCGGGTGAAGCTGCCCGAGAAAGGCCCCGTATTTTACAACCTGCTTTGCGACGGCAGTGCGATTCCGCTGATCGTGACGCCCGGAGACCGGATCGAGGTCAACTCGCTGTGCGACCTGGCCCGGAACTACACGGTCGAAGGCTCCGAGGAGTCGCAGTTGCTCAAGCAGTTCAATACGCAGTACGGCAACGGCGTCGCGACGCTCGATTCGCTGTCGAAGATTTACCGGAATACGCCCGTGGTGGCGGATACCGAAAAGCGGCGGAAAAACCTGCTGGATCAGTACCTGGCGGAGTATTACCGGATCAAGCGCGAGCACATCGCTTTCATTATGGCCCATCCTTCGTCGATGGCTGCCGTTTATGCGCTGTACCAACGGTTGCCGGACGACCCGTGGCTGTTCAATGAAAAAACCGATCTGATCTATTACCGGATCGTCGCGGATTCGTCGTCGGTGCGCTATCCCGATGCTTCGCGCGTGAAGGTGCTTCAAAAAGAGATCGAAGAGCGGAAAAAGGTGCTCGAACTGGCCGACCGGATACAGAACCAGTCGGGGAACGCGCTGAATTATCCGGAAATCGACTTGCAGGATGTGTACGGCAAGGATCAGAAGTTGTCTTCGCTGGACGGAAAAACAATCCTCGTCAGTTTCTGGTCGACCCGAGATTCCCGCTATCCGGTGCAAAACGCCGAAATGAGGGAGCTGTATAAAACTTATAAAGACCGAGGACTGGCCATCTATCAGGTATCGCTGGACGACGAGAAAGCCGACTGGGTGACGGTGGTGCAGGATCAGAAGCTCCCGTGGATCAACGTGTTCGATCCGCGCGGCACGGGCGGTATCGCGGCCATGAGCTATAACGTCCAGGCCGTGCCGTCGAACGTGCTGATCAGTTCCGACGGTGCGATCGTGGCTCGTAACCTTTTCGGGGATCAACTGAAAAATAAAGTCGCCGAACTGGTCAGGTAATGTACTATTTCGCATCGGATATCCATTTGGGCCTCAAGGTGGGGCAGACGCACGCCACGCGCGAGCGGTTGTTCGTCCGCTGGCTCGACGAAGTGTCTGCGGATGCCGAGGCGATTTTTCTGGTGGGCGATGTTTTCGATTTCTGGTACGAGTATCGGCGCGTCGTGCCGAAAGGGTTCACGCGGCTGCTGGGAAAACTGTCGGAACTGACCGACCGAGGGGTCGCCGTCCATTTTTTTCCCGGTAACCACGACCTCTGGGCGTTCGACTACTTGCAGACCGAGTGCGGGGTGGTACTGCACCGAGCCGATTACGAAATTCTCGCGTTGGCCGGGAAACGGGTTTTCATCGGACACGGCGATGTGTTCGGCAAGCGGGGGCGCGGGGGACGGCTGCTGAGCCGGGTGTTTCGCAGCCGGGCGATCCAGTGGGTTTTCTCGACATTCGTCCATCCGAATGCGGCGATGCGTTTCGGCCACTGGTGGAGCGGTTCGAACCGTAAGGCGAAACCGATCCGGCATGCGTTCCGCGGCGCAGAAGAGCCGATCGTGCGTTTCGCCTCCGATTTCCTGAAAGAACATCCGGGGATCGACCTGTTCGTTTGCGGGCATATTCATTGCGCGGAGATCGTTCCGCTCGCGGGCGGCAGCCGGATCGCATTCCTCGGCGAGTGGATCGACCGCCCCACTTACGGCAAACTGGATCAAAACGGATTTACGCTGAACAGCTATCCGACAACATCATAACGACATGCAACAATATCTCGACCTGCTCCGCCATATCAAGACCTGCGGCACCGTGAAAGGCGACCGCACGGGTACCGGTACGATCAGCACGTTCGGCTATCAGATGCGTTTCGACCTCGGAGCGGGGTTTCCGGCGCTGACGACCAAAAAGCTGCACTTGCGTTCGATTATTCATGAGCTGCTGTGGTTCCTGCGCGGCGATACCAACATCCGCTATCTGCACGACAACAACGTGACGATTTGGGACGAATGGGCCGATGCCAACGGCGACCTCGGACCTATTTACGGATACCAGTGGCGCAGTTGGCCCGCGCCGGACGGCAGCCATATCGACCAGATCGCGCAGGTGGTCGACCAGATCCGCAGCAATCCGGACTCGCGCCGGCTGATCGTCAGCGCGTGGAACGTGGCCGAGATCGATAGGATGGCGCTGCCGCCGTGCCATGCGCTGTTCCAGTTCTACGTGGCGGACGGCAAACTCTCCTGTCAGCTTTACCAGCGCAGCGCGGACGTTTTTCTCGGCGTGCCGTTCAATATCGCTTCGTATGCGCTGTTGACGATGATGATCGCGCAGGCGACCGGCCTGCGGCCCGGCGAGTTCGTGCATACGCTCGGCGATGCGCACATCTACCTGAATCATACCGAACAGGTCGACCTGCAACTGGCGCGCACGCCGCGACCGTTGCCGGTGATGAAGATCAACCCCGACGTCAAATCGGTCTTCGACTTCCGCTACGAGGATTTTTCGCTCGAAGGCTACGATCCCTGGCCGTCTATTAAAGCGCCGATCGCCGTATGATCTCGATTATCGTGGCCGTAGCGCGCAACGGGGTGATCGGGGATCGCAACCGGCTGATCTGGCATATTTCGGAAGATTTACGCCGGTTCAAGGCGATTACTACCGGGCATCCGGTGATTATGGGACGCAAGACTTTCGAATCGCTCGGGCGTCCGCTGCCGAACCGGATCAACGTCGTGGTGACCCGGCAGACCGGTTACCGCGCCGAAGGGTGCGTCGTCGCCGGTTCGTTGGAGGATGCGATCCGGCGTTTCGATCCGTCCGAAGAGATTTTCGTGATCGGCGGCGCGCAGATTTATGCCCAGGCGTTGCCGCTGGCCGACCGCTTTTACCTGACGCGGGTGGAGGCCGATTACGAAGGCGATACCCTTTTCCCGGCGTGGAATCCGGCCGATTGGACGCCGGTACGCGAGGAACGTCGCGAACGCGGCGAAAAGTTCGAACATCCTTTCGTTTTTTTGGATTACGTCCGCCGTTAGGTTTCCGGCATTCAGGATGCCGGTTCGGACGGAGTATTGGAATCCGGGACTTCCGTGTCCGGATTTTTTTTGCTGTGCGAAATGATCATCAGCTTGTCGTTCAGATAAAGCTTGCTGCGGCCGTTCGGAATAAAGAAGGTGTCGTCGCGCTTGACGGTCACGACCAGTTCGTCTTCCGGCAGCGGCAGGTCCATCAGCCGGTCGCCTTTGACCAGCATGTCGGCGGTCACGTCGATTTCGGACAGGGTGGATTTGATCTCCGCCGGCAATTCTTCGAAGTTGAATTTCCGGCTTTTGGGAGCCGTGTCGTCCGTCAGTTTCAGTTTTTTAGCCATGAAGTTCACCGTCGTGCCCTGTACGACCAGCGAGACGATCGTGATGAAGAATACGATGTTGAAGATCAGCGATGCGTTTTCGATACCCGCCGTGAGCGGATAAGTGGCGAAAATGATCGGTACGGCGCCGCGCAGACCGACCCACGACACGTAGGATTTGGCGCGGGTACTCATTTTGCGGAACGGAAGCAGGCATAAGAATACGGTCGCCGGGCGGGCCAGGAAGATCATTACGACCGAGATCAGCAGCCCGATCGCCATTACCGGGATCAGTTCTTTCGGATTGACGAGCAGTCCGAGCGTGAGGAACATGACCAACTGCGACAGCCAGGCGATGACGTCGAAAAAGGTCGCTGTGCTGCGATGATGCGGCATTTTGTTGTTGCCGACGACCAGCCCGGCGATGTAAACGGCCAAATAGCCGTTGCCCTGAATCAGATTCGTGAACGAAAAGATAAAGAAGACGCAGGCCAGCAGCAACACGGGGTAAAAGGAGCGGTTGTCGATGTTCAGCCGGTTGATCAGCAGCAACGAGACGCGTCCGAGCACGTATCCGGCGACGGCCCCGATCGAGATCTGCAACAGCAGGATCGAAACCGACTCGCCGAAACTCATTTCGCCGACCTGGATGATCTGGATGAACAGGATCGTCAGGATGTTGGCCATCGGGTCGTTGCTGCCGCTTTCGAATTCCAGCAGCGGACGCATGTTCTCTTTGAGTTTCAGTCCTTTCGATCGCAATATCGAGAATACCGAGGCCGAATCGGTCGACGACATTACGGCGGCCAGCAGCAGCGATTCGTAAAGCGTCAGCGAAAAACTTGGGAAAAGGTAATCCGTAATCAGGTAGATGGCTCCTCCGGTGATGGCGGTGGTCAGCATGACGCCCAACGTAGCGAGGATGATTCCCTGTCCGAGAACCGGGCGGATCTCTTTGAACTTGGTGTCCATGCCCCCGGAAAACAGAATGACGCTCAGTGCGATCATTCCGATGAACTGGGCGATCGTCGGGCTGTTGAACTGGATGCCTACGCCGTCGCTGCCGAATGCCATCCCCACGCCGAGAAAAAGTAGCAACATCGGCACGCCGAACTTGTAACCGGCTTTTCCCGCGACAATACTCACAAACAATAAAACCGCTCCCACCAACAGGATATTCCCGGCATCCAGCACCATCTTTCTCGAAAGTTAGAATAATTACAGAAAACGTCTCATCTGCTCAAAGATACGAATTTTTGTCGTGCATCGCAAGATTTATGCCTTAAGAAAGTCTTTTCGGAACAAAATAAAGATTTATCGGGGAGCGGTTTCGGGAATGAAAAAACGTCGCGTTCGGGCGCAAAAGCAGGAAGTTTGGGAGGAGATTTGCCGCCGGTCGGCGCGGTTTCGGCAGACGGGGCGAAAGTAGTGTGGAACGGATTTTGAAATAGATTCGGTTGTAGTATTTATAGAATTCGAAAACCTTATTAAATAGCAAAGAGTATGAAAAAATTAATTTACGTTTTGATTGCCGTTTTTGCACTGACCTCTTGTCGGGAGGATCCGGATCTGGGAGATCTGAGCAGTGATTTTCTGGTGTTTACCAATTACGACGGCAAGGCGGATTTCAACCGTTTCACCCGTTATTATATGCCCGACAGTGTGATGGTGATCGGCGATACGAAAGATCCGGAATACTGGACGGGCAGCAAGGCCGCCGATATCCTGAAAGCCTATGAGGATAACATGCAGGCCTGCGGTTATGTCCGTACGGACGATAAATCGGAAGCCGACGTCGGTTTGCAGATCAGCTACGTGCAGAGCGTCGCCTATTTCGTGGATTACCGCAATCCTTATTGGTGGAACGAATATCCCGGTTATTGGCTTCCCGGCTACTGGGGCGATTGGGGATACTGGTATTACCCTTATCCGGTCGTGTACAGTTACAGCGTCGGTTCGCTGCTGACCGAGATGGTCGACCTGAGTACGTCGCCCAGCGCCGACCGAAAACTGACCGTCGTCTGGAACAGCTTCCTGAGCGGATTGCTGAGCGGATCGGACGCGTTCAACATGGAACTGACCGTAAGGGCTATCAATCAGTCGTTCGTGCAGTCCCCCTATCTGGTCAGAAGTGCCGCAGTCGGGGAATAAGTTCCGTTTCAACCCATGTAGAATTTAAAAACAGCAGAATATCATGAAAAACATAAAAAGCAAATTAACGGGATGGGCAGCGGTTGCCGTTGCGGCGTTGTTGCTGCCGTCCGTCGGTCGTGCTCAGGGCAACGACAACATCTATCTGAATATCGACTGGCAGTACAACGTGCCGCTCGGAGCCAGCTTCGCCGATAAATCGAGCGGCTGGGGAATGAACTTCGAGGGCGGTTATTATTTCCCGAATAATTTCGGCGTGGGTGCGTTCATCGCTTACCATACCAACAACGAGTACATTCCGAGGCAGACTTTTCCGGTCGGCGAGACTTCGACGGTGACTACCGACCAGCAGCATTCGGTCTTCCAGTTGCCGTTCGGCGCCACCGGACGTTATCGTTTCTTGCAGACGAACGTGCTGGAACCTTACGTAGCCCTGAAACTCGGCGCCAATTACGCGCGCATTTCTTCCAACTTCTACATATTGGAAGCCTATGAAAAGACGTGGGGATTCTATATGTCGCCGGAAATCGGTCTGAACGTTCGCCCGTTCGGGGCATCCGGCTTCGGGTTTCACTTCGCTCTTTATTATAGCTATGCGACCAACAGCGGGACGGTGTTGAAATACAAGACCGACCAGTTGAATAATTTCGGTTTCCGGATCGGCGTGGGATTCTGACGACCGTCAAAAATATGAATCCGGCGGAGTCTTGAACAGACTCCGCCGTTTTTTTGTCCGGAACTGCAGCCGGGAAACGGGGCCGCCTCGGATCAGCCCCCGATGTAGTGGTAGACGATCGACGTGCCGTCGAATTCGTGTTTGTCGTAAATGTTGCGGCCGTCGAACAGCGCCGGACAGCGCATCGTCCGTTCGATGACCGGCCAGGACGGTATCCGGAATTCTTTCCATTCGGTGACCAGAAGCAGGGCGTCCGCATCGACGACCGCTTCGTACATGTCCTTCGCATAGGCGACTTTGTCTCCGACGACGCGGCGGCATTCGTCCATCGCTACCGGGTCGTATACGGTGATCCGGCCGCCGGCCCGGAGGATCAGGTCGATCAGCACCAGCGACGGAGCTTCGCGGATGTCGTCCGTCTGCGGTTTGAAGGCGACGCCCCACATCGCGATCCGCTTGCCGGTCAGATCGCCGCCGAAATAACGCATCAACTTGTCGAACAGCACGCGTTTCTGCTGCTGGTTGACGCTTTCGACCGCGTGGAGCACCTGCATCCGGTATCCGCGCTGTTCTGCCGTATGAATCAGCGCCTTGACGTCTTTCGGGAAGCAGGACCCCCCATAACCGCAGCCCGGATAGAGGAATTTGCTGCCGATTCGCGGATCGCTGCCGATCCCTTTGCGAACCATGTGGATGTCGGCTCCGACCAGTTCGCACAGGTTGGCGATGTCGTTGATGAAGCTGATCCGCGTAGCCAACATGCAGTTGGCCGCGTATTTGGTCATTTCTGCGGACGGGATGTCCATGAAGATCACACGGAAGTTGTTCAGCAGGAAAGGCCGGTAGAGCCGGGTCATCAGTTTGCGGGCCCGTTCGCTGTCGATTCCTACGATCACGCGGTCGGGACTCATGAAATCTTTGATGGCATTTCCCTCTTTCAGAAATTCCGGATTGGAAGCCACGTCGAACGGGACTTCGATCCCGCGTGCCGCCAGTTCCCGTTCGACCGTTTCCCTGACCTTCGCGGCGGTGCCTACCGGTACCGTGCTTTTGGTGACCAGCAGCGTATACTTCGAAACGCTCGCCCCGAACGTTTTCGCGACGTCGAGCACATGGCTCAGATCCGCCCCCCCGTCTTCGTCCGGCGGCGTGCCGACCGCGATGAAGACGACGTCGACGCTGTTGACGACCGCGCCCAAATCGGTTCCGAACGACAGGCGTCCCGCCCGCATGTTTTTTTGGATCAGCGTGTCCAGTTCCGGTTCGTAGATCGGAACCTTTCCGTTTTGCAGGCGTTCGATCTTCTCCGGATTCGTATCTATGCAGGTGACTTTGATCCCCATTTCCGCGAAGCAGGTGCCCGATACCAATCCGACGTACCCGCTGCCGACAATCGCAATTCTCATTGATTTACAGTTTTTGAAAAGCAGGGTTCCCCGTATTCCTGCTCCGGCTCAATACAAGCGGTGAAAATAACGTTTTATTTTATAAAAACAGGGTTTTATCGTTGAAAAATGACGTTTTCGGCCGAAACGAATAAAAATGGAATGCAGACCGGCAGAATGTCAAACATAATTCGTATTTTTGCAAGGCTTTGTTTCTACTGAATACGCAATGTTGAAATTGTTTGTCATAGCTACGTTTCTGATTTCGGCTCTGGTCGGACGTTTGACGATTCCGAAAATCATCCTGATCGCTAAAAAAAAGAAGCTTTTCGATGAGTTTTCCGAACGTAAGCTCCATCATACGAATATTCCCCGTTTGGGCGGCGTCGCTTTCTTCCCGGCTTTCCTGTTCTCGGTTTCGCTGATGATGGGACTGCGGTACTATCTGGGTTACGATATCACGGCGACCGCGCTGGAAACGGATGTTTTCCGCGAGATCATGTTCCTGATAGCGGGGTCCACGTTCATTTTTTTCACCGGACTGTCGGACGATCTGTCGGGCGTGTCGTACAAAAGCAAGTTCGTGATGCAGATCGCGGTGGCTATTCTGCTGATTTTCGGCGGGATAGGAATCGAGAACTTGGGCGGTCTTTTCGGACTGTATCAGATCCCGGTATGGGCGGGCTGTATCCTGACGGTGTTGGTGGTGGTTTTGCTGGTCAATGCGTATAACCTGATCGACGGGATCGACGGCCTTTGTTCGGGGCTTGCCCTGCTCGCCCTGGGGACGCTGGGCGGATGGTTCTGCTGGAACGAACTGTATGTTTACGGCATGATGACGATGGGGATCGCCGGCGTGGTGAGCGTCTTTTTCTTTTACAACGTGTCGGGAAAGCGGATGAAAATATTCATGGGGGATACCGGGTCGCTGACGCTGGGCTACCTGATCGCTTTTTTCGGGTTGGAATTCTACAACATGAATATCAATACCGATATGTTTCACATACGGTCGGCTCCGGCCGTATTCCTGGGGATGGTGTTTATCCCGGCCTTCGATACGCTTCGCGTTTTTTGCGTGCGGATCAAGGCGGGGCTCTCCCCGTTTTACCCCGACAAGAGACATATTCATCATAAAATGCTGCGGATCGGGCTGACTCATTTCCGCAGCGCGATGGTGATTATCGCTTTGCAGGCCGGTTTTATTTTGTTGAACATCTTGTTGAAAGATTTGAATATCAATTTGCTCTTTGCGATCGATATCGTGCTGGGCATTTTGTTGATTCGCTTGCTGGACATACTGGGCAATCGCAAAACAAATCCGACCGGGAAGTGAGCGGATAATAGAATCAGGGCAGTTGCGTTTTACTAATCCGAACCGTTTTTTTGATAAAATTATAATATTTCATATGAATTCGACACGTAAATCAGGTTATGCTTTACTCATAGGGGCCTTGTTGATGCTAACGGGCGCGTCGGGCCAGGTGGTCGTTACGCCGGGAATGGTGCAGCAGGCGAAAGCGATGGGAGCTTCGGACGCCCAGATCAATGCGGCGATGCATGCGACTTCTCCCTCTTCTTCTCAATCTTCCCGAGCGGATACGTCCGCGGACACGGGCGGGAACGAAGTGCGACGGGAAGCTTCCGCCGATCAGCGGCAGGCATCGGAGGATAAGACTGCCGTTCAGCGCCGTTCGGTCGATTCCCTCACCCGGAATACCGTTTTCGGACAGGAGATATTTTCGACGAAGAACCTGACTTTCGCGCCGAGTTACAACATGGCTACTCCGCCCAGTTACGTGCTGGGGCCCGGCGACGAGGTGATCATCGAAGTCTGGGGCGAGGCGGAATCGCGCGTACAGGAGAAAATTTCCCCGGAAGGCAGTATCAGCATCCAGGGGGTCGGCCCGATCAATTTGGCCGGATTGACGGTTGCCGAAGCCCAAAAAAGGGTCGAATCCCGGATTCACGAGATCATGAACGGACAGGTGAAGGTGTCGCTGGGGCAGATTCGCAGCATCAAGGTCAATATTTCCGGGGAGGTCGTTACTCCGGGGACTTATACGCTGCCTTCGCTGGCGACGCTGTTCAATGCGATCTATTCGGCCGGCGGGGTCAACGGGATCGGGTCGCTCCGGCATATTCAGGTTTTCCGGAACAGCAAGCAAATCGCCGATCTGGATGTGTACGACTACCTGATCAACGGGAAATACGAGACGAATATCCGGCTGGAAGACAACGATATGATCATCGTGCCGCCTTATGACAACCACGTGACGATCGGGGGAAAGATCAAGCGGGAGCGTATTTACGACATGAAAGACGGCGAGACGCTGGCCCGGCTGATCGATTTCGGGGGTGGTTTTACCGGGGATGCTTACAGCGACAACGTGACGGTGCACCGCAAGAGCGGCCGGATGCTGACCATTCTGACGGTGGATAAAGCCGATTTCGGGACGTTCGAGCTGTTGGACGGCGATAGCGTGAGCATCGGGAAGGTGCTGCCGATGTATGCGAACATGGTTGCGATCGAAGGAGCCGTATGGCGTCCGGGCGAGTACGAATTTTCCGAAAAAATCGCGACATTGTCGCAGTTGATCGCAAAAGCCGAAGGGTTGAAGGGCAGCGAGTTCGCCTCGCGGGGACAGATCACCCGGGTGGATATGGCGAACAATTATACGGTGATCCCGTTCGACGTTCGGGAGATCGTCGGCGGACAGACGGACATCGCGCTGCAAAACCTGGATCGGGTTTACATTCCGAATATCTACGATTTGCGGGAAGAATATACGGTTACGGTGAAGGGAGAGGTCAACAACCCGCATACGTTTACTTTCCGCAAGGGGATGACCGTGGAAGACGTCGTCCTGATCTGCGGCGGTTTGCGGGAATCGGCCTCGCTGGCCAAGATCGAGGTGGCCCGCCGGATCAAGGATCCCCAATCGACTTCCTATTCGCCTAAAATCGCGGAAAATTATTCTTTCGAGATATCGGAAGATTTGAAGATCGCGCCGGAAGACAGCCGGTTTCTGATCGAGCCGTTCGACGAGATCTATATCCGCCGGTCTCCGGGGTATTCCGAGCAGCAAAGCGTGGCGATTACCGGCGAAATACTTTTCGGCGGCGAGTATGTGCTCGCTTCGGCCGGGGAACGGCTGTCCGATATCATCAAGAAAGCGGGTGGTTTTACGCCGGAAGCTTATGTCGTCGGGGCGAGCGTGCAGCGGCGGCTGACTGCCGACGACCGCGCCAAAGTCGCAGCCGTGATGGCGATTGCCAATACGAACAAGGGGAAGGATTCCGTATCGACGCAGTCCGTCGAGATTCCCGATTATTATCCGGTGGGGATCGACGTAATGGCGGCCGTTAAGAATCCGGGTTCTAACGACGATATCATCCTGCAGGACGGCGACCGCATCTTTATTCCGAAATTCAATAGTACGGTGCGCGTGTCGGGAGCCGTGTTGTACCAGAATACCGTCGTGTACGACCGGTCGAAAGTGAAGGATTATATTTATCAGGCCGGCGGTTACAAGCAGGAGGCGCGCAGGCGTCCTTTCGTCGTCTACATGAACGGCAAAGTGGCGGCTACCCGCGGCGGATTCCTCTGCAAGCGTTATCCGAAAGTGGAGCCCGGCTGTCAAGTGATCGTTCCGATGAAACAGGAGCGCAAGGGGAACGGGCTGGCTAACGTGATGGGAATGATGTCCTCGACGGCGTCTCTGGCGGCGATGGTCGCTTCGATCATCAACCTGAGCAAGTAAAAGTTGCGATATAAATTCAGAAAAGGAACCGGAATTAGAAAATTCCGGTTCCCTTTTTTGATTGGTGTTGTTTCGGTTCCGGGATTGGCCGGACGGCAAATCCCCGGAATCTGAAGGATAAGATTCCGGGGACTTTAAAAAATGCCGTTTTTGGGTTCGGTTACCCGAGTTTGAACAGTCCCAGACAGCTGACGTGGTGCTCTTTGATTCCCTTTTCATCCATCCAGCGGCGGGTGTCGATCGTTTTCAGCGGGCCGGTGTTGAAACCTTTCCCCTGGTCGTTGTTCCATACCCAAGTCGGCGTGGGCCAGAGGCAGGCTTTGAAATTGATCGTTTTGTAGAAGTTTTCGTCGCAACCCTGCTGCCCGTGATGGGCCATTTGCAGGTAGTCGCAGTCGAGGTCTTTGCGGTAGGGGCCGTTCAGCGCTTTGTTGCCGCACTCGACGCCGGCATCGCCGAGGAATACGAGCGATTTGGCTTTGTCCCACACGCGGATGATCATGCTGGAATTGTTATAGGGGTTCGTGCGGAACTCTTCGTTGGTCACTCCCAGGATCTTGAAATTCAGGCCGTCGATCTGTCCGGTCAGCCCCGGTTCGGTCTGGTTCGCCACCTCGATGCCCGATTTGTCCAGCGCTTCGTAATAGTCCAGCGCATATTGTTGATAGGGGGCCTCGCAGGCGAGCAGCGAGTCGGAGAAACGGGAGTGGTATACCTTATTGATTTTCATGCCGTCGGGTTTTTGCAGGATCTTGGTCAGCGCGCCGACGTGGTCGTTGTGCGGATGCGACGTGAACCATGCTTCCACTTCGTTGCCGAGTGCGGCGATGAATCCCCGCAGGAAAAGCGTTTCGTCGTTCATTCCGCCGTCCATGACGACGACGCGCCCTTTGTCCGTCAGAAAAACGAACGAATTTCCGATCGTGTCTACCTGAGAAGGAAGTTGCCAGAGGGTAAAACCCGATTTGCCGGTTCCTTTTCCCCATAAATCGAGCGGCGCTACCGCCGCTGCGGCGCCTCCGACCAGTGTGACGCGTAAAAAATCTCTTCTTTTCATGGTATTTGAGTTTTAGTGGTTGAGTTCGTTTGCAATTCGTCGTTCGGTTTTTCAAGTCCGTATCCTTTGCGGGCGTCTTCACGGCGCAGCAGGAGCGCGAAGACGATCGACAGTGCCCCGAATCCGGCGAAAATCAGCATCGGCAGCGTGTAGTCGTAGCGCGTGGATACCACGCCGTCGATCACGACGGTGCCGGCGATGCAATGGTTCTTGAGCACGACGCCGATCAACAGCGGGACGAAGGCCAGGCCCCAGTTCTGTATCCAGAAAATCATCGAATAGGAGGTGCCCAGCATCCGGTACGGGACGATTTTCGTCACCGAAGGCCACATGGCCGACGGCACCAGCGAAAGGGCGGCTCCGAGTACCAGTACCAGCACGACGGCCATCCAGTTTGCCGTGAGCGCCGGGATTGCGAACAGAGTGTATACGCAGACCAGCAGCGCCGAGCCGATCAGCATGATCGTAGCCCCGTGTCCCCGTCGGTCGTAAATACTGCCGAACAACGGGGTGAGCAAGATGTTTCCGAACGGCAGCAGGGCCGGTATCGCGCCTGCGAATCCGGGCGATACGTGGAATTTCTGGATCATCAGTTCGGTGGCGTATTTCAGGAACGGGAAAACGGCCGAATAAAACAGCACGCAAAGGATCGTAATGTACCAGAAAGCTTTGATTTTCGCTATTTTGACGATGTCGGACAGTTTGAATTCTTCCTCTTTTTCCGTGCCGGGGAGCGTTTCCGTTTCCCGGTCTTCCCGCCGGTCCAGCACGCAGAAAACCAGGAAGCTCAGCAGACCGATGCAAAGCAGCAACAGACATACGGCGAGCGGAGCGCCCGGATTGCCCGTCATCCGAGCCAGCGGCAGCGACCCGAACACCGCGATCGCGGTTCCGATCCGTCCCGCCGCTACGTTGATGCCGAGGGCCAGCGCGAGCGACCGTCCGCGGAACCATTTGACGACCGCTTTATTGGCCGTAATGCCGATCATTTCGACGCCGACGCCGAAAACGGCGAATCCGAGCGTCGCGTACAGCACCTGCGATTTGACCGAGAAAAGCGAATGCCCTCCGATCGAAAACGACGAGACCGCTCCGCCGAGGTCGGCAGTGATTGCCCAGTATTTCAGCAGGGTGCCCCCGATCATCAGCCCGACCGACAGGACGCCGGCGTAACGGACGCCTTTTTTGTCGAGGATCATACCGCCGAAAATCAGCATCAGCAGGAAGATGTTGAGCCAGCCGTAACCGCTCGTGAACAGCCCGTAGTCGGAGCTGTCCCATCCGAGCTGCTGTTCGAGCAGGGTTTTCAGCGGCGCCATGACGTCGGCGATGACGTAGCCGGTCAGCATCGTGAACGATACCAGTCCCAGTACCGTCCAGCGCAGGACGGGCGACGCGGCCATTTTTTTCCGTATGATCTCTTTCATCGGATCGGTTTGCTGTTAGTCTTTTTCCGTCGACCCGGAAGCGGCGCGTTCGCTGCCGGTGTCGTCGTAGCCGGGCTATTTATTGCCCGGCTGCCCGTATATTTTCAATACTTTATAAGCTTGCTGGATACCCAGTTCCCCGGCCTTGCTCATGTCGAGACATCCTTTGTGGGTGTCTTTCAGGTAGATCTGGATCAGTCCCCGGTTGTAGTACGCCTCTCCGAACTGTGGGTTCAGCTCGATGGCCCGCGTGTAATCCTCCAACGCCTCGGACATTTGTCCCGACAGACAGTACAGGTTGGCGCGATTGTAATACGAGTAGGCGAAATCGGGTAACAGCTTGATCGCCTTGTTCAGGTCGCCGATCGCCTCGTCGTAATTGTACGTACGGGTCGATTGAGTCTTGAGGCGGTTGGCCGGGTCGCTTTCGATGGCGATCCGCTGGAAGCTGTTGTCGATCGACGAGACGAAGTCGATCATCTCGCTTTGCGTCGTGCTGCGGTTCAGGTACAGGAACGGGTTGGACGGGTTGCGGTCGATCGCCGCCGTATAGTTCGAAATGGCGCTGGTGTACTGCTTGATCAGCGATTGCGAGAGTCCCCGTTTGAAATAGATCTGCCATGAGTCGCTTCCCGTCCGGATCGAATCGCCGTTCGCCGCATCGAACGCGATCAGCGAATCGGGCGGAACGTCGCTGTCGCGGTTCACCCATTTCAACAGCGGCAGGCCGATCTGCTTTTTGAAACGCTCGGCTTCTTCCGAGTAATAGGGCTGGAACTGCTGCGGAATCTCGGCGTTCCGGGTGCTGTCGGGTTGTGCCAACGAGAATTTGAACAGCGGCAATAGCGCGATGTCGGCGCTTTTGGCATTGACCTGCTGGTATTCTTCGTCGGTGAAATTATTTTCGAACGATAGCAGTTGGTTGAACTGGCGACTCGTGTCGGCGTAGATCGAGAAGGTGCTGTCGTTCAGCTTCGAGCGGTATTCGGCGATTTTCCGGTCGGCGGTTTCCTTATCGCTGCGCGAACCTTTCAGGTCTTTGGTCGCGTAACGTAGCGACGAGCGATTCAGGTAGGCGTTGGCGAAGTCCGGATAGAGCTCGATGGCGCGCGAATAGTCGCGGATGGCCGCGTCGTAATCGCCCAGTTGGGCGTACAGGCCGGCCCGGTTATAGTAGACGAGCACGTTGTTCGGAGAGTACAGCGCCACCCGGTCGTAGTCTTCCAGCGCCTTGTTGTAGTCCCCGATCTGCGTACGCAAGATCGCCCGGTTGAAATAGGTCAGCGCGCTGGTCGAGTCGAGTTCGATCACCCGGCTGAAATCTTCGATGGCGTCGACCGGCCGCCGGGTGTTCGAGTAGACCAGCGCCCGGTTGAAATAAGCCGGGATAAAAGTCGAGTCGTAGCCGATCGCCCGGTCGAAATCCTGTTTCGCAAGGTCGTATTTTTTCTGACTCAGATACAGCGAGCCGCGACGGTTGTAACCGTTCGGGTCGTAGTAGTTGGTGCGGATGCCCTGGTTGTAGTCTTCCAGGGCGCGCGTGGTGTCCTTCATGTACAGGTAGCTGGTGCCGCGGTTCAGGTAGGCGTCCGAGACCTTGTTGTCATAGCGGATGAAAGTCGTGAAATCCGCGATGGCTTTTTCGAACTGTTGGCTCAGCAGGAAGGTGACTCCGCGGCTGTAATAGGGGCCGGGACGGTCGGGGCGCAGGTCGATGGCTTCCTGGAAATCTTTCAGGGCGTCGTCGTAATTGCCCAGCCGCGAACGGGTGATGGCGCGGTACTGGTAGGCGGTCGTAAAAACCGGATTCTGGCGGATGGCGAGCGTGAAATCCTGTTCGGCGCCCAGCAGGTCGTCGAGGTTGTATTTGGCGATGCCGCGCAGGAAATAACCCTCGGTGGCGGTCGAGTCGACCCGCAACAGGATATTGAGCACCTCGATCGCATCCTGATACTTGCTGTCGATCAGGAAGTTCTGTCCCACGTAGAAAAAGTAGGCCTTGTTGAGTTGCGCTTTTGTTTCCCGGTGCGGCCCGACGGCTGCCAGCAACAACAGAATCAGCAGTATTTTTCGCATTCGCATTCCCGTTTTAAGGTGCTAAGTTAATTATTTTACCGAAAACCCCCGAGTGTTTTCCGGTTAAATTAACGGACGGACGGGCGAAAGTAGTATCGTCCGCAATCGAACCGTCGCGGCTCCGTGCTGCGGGACGGGCGTTCGCCGATTTCGCTTTTGACGCGCTTTTGTTTCCGGGGCGGTACCGCCCTTCGTTCCAGCGTTCTTGCCGGGCGCGAAAATAGCGCTTAAATTTTGCGGACGTCTTTTATGTTATGAAAAAGTTACGTACCTTTGAAAGCAATTTTGCGTTGTGAAATTATTCTAACCGTACCAATGAAAAAAATAGATGTTGTTTTAGGTTTGCAATGGGGTGACGAAGGTAAAGGAAAGGTGGTGGACGTACTAACCCCCGACTATCAGGTGATCGCCCGTTTCCAGGGTGGGCCGAACGCCGGACATTCCCTTCATTTCGAAGGCAAAAAATACGTGCTCCACACGATTCCTTCCGGGATTTTCCGCGACGGATCGATCAATATCATCGGCAACGGCGTCGTGATCGACCCGGTGATCCTGTCCGACGAGATCGCCACGTTGGAGGCCGACGGCGTCGACGTACAGAGCAAGCTGCTGATCGCCAAAAAGGCGCACCTGATCCTGCCGACCCACCGGATCATCGACGCGGCTTCCGAAGCTTCCAAAGGCAAGACCAAGATCGGTTCGACGCTGAAAGGAATCGGCCCGACCTACATGGACAAAACCGGACGCAACGGGTTGCGCGTAGGGGATATTCTCTCTCCCGCGTTCGAAGAGCGTTACCAGCGACTGAAAGCGAAACATCTGGAATTGCTGCGGCAATACGATTTCCAGTTCGATATCACCGATTACGAGAAGGAGTGGCTCGAAGGGATCGAAAATCTGAAGCGCTTCCGTTTTATCGAGGGCGAGCACGTAATCAACGGGTTGCTCGACGAGGGCAAGGCGATTCTGGCCGAAGGGGCTCAGGGGTCGATGTTGGATATCGATTTCGGCACTTATCCTTTCGTGACCTCTTCCAATACGCTTTGCGCTGGGGTTTGCACCGGTCTCGGGGTGGCTCCGTCGCGGATCGGCAATGTGTACGGGATTTTCAAGGCATACTGCACGCGGGTCGGCAGCGGTCCGTTCCCGACCGAGCTGTTCGACGAGGACGGCGAGAAGATGCGCCGGATCGGCATGGAATTTGGTGCTACCACCGGGCGTCCGCGCCGCTGCGGATGGCTCGACATGGTGGCGCTGCGTTATTCGGTGATGATGAACGGGGTGACCGCGCTGATCATGATGAAGTCGGACGTGCTGAACGATTTCGAAAAACTGAAAGTCGCCGTAGCCTATAAGGTGGACGGGAAGGAGACGACCGAATTCCCGTATGAGGTCAACGGGGAGATCGTTCCGGTCTACAAGGAGTTCGAAGGATGGAACTGCAACATCAACGGGATACGGAACTACGATCAGTTTCCCACCCGGCTGAAGGAATATATCGAATTTATCGAAAAAGAGACGGGCGTGCCGGTGAAGATCGTATCGGTGGGACCCGACCGTGAGGAGACTATTATCCGATAAGTATCGGAGTAAATTGCGACGGATATGAGAACAGGAAAATTTTCGATGGCCGCCATGTTGTCGGCGGCATTGCTGATGACCGGTTGCGCGGCTTTTCAGAACATGAGTTCTACGGGTAAAGGCGCTACGATCGGCGGCGGCGGAGGAGCCGTTGCCGGCGCCGGGATCGGCGCGTTGGCCGGAGGCGGTAAGGGCGCCGCGATCGGTACGCTGGTCGGCGCGGGAGTCGGCGCGGGAGTCGGCGCGTTGATCGGTAAGCGGATGGACAAGCAGAAAGCCGAACTCGAAAAAATCGAGGGCGCGAAGGTCGAAACCGTGACCGACGAAAACAACGTGCCCGCCATCAAGGTGACATTCGACGACAAGATCTTGTTTGCCACCGGAAAGAGCGAACTGGGCGACGCTTCGCGTTCGGCGCTGAAGAAATTCGCTTCTTCGCTGGCCCAATCTCCCGAGACGGACGTGGCGATCTACGGTCATACGGACAATACGGGCAGCCGCGAGATCAATCAGAAATTGTCCGAGGAACGTGCGCAGGCCGTATCTAACTATTTGATAGGTCAGAAGATCGATCCGAACCGGATTACTACGCGCGGACTGGCTTACGATGCGCCGATCGCCGACAATTCGACCGAGGAAGGGCGTGCGCAGAACCGCCGCGTGGAGATCCTGATTACGGCCAACGATAACATGATCCAGCAGGCTCAGCAGGAAGTTGCGAAGTAGTTCTGCCGGAAACGTTCGATTTAAAATCCACTCCGAAACGGGTGGATTTTTTTGCGACGGTTTCTCTCCGGTTTTCTTTTCCGTTGCATTTTTCCGGACCTGACTATGAAAAACCGGATGAATCGGCCGTAACTTTTTATCTTTGTACGAAAAAAGGGAGTTTATGGTCAGTTATCTTCAGGTGGAGGGGCTCGTCAAATCGTTCGGCGACCGGGTGCTTTTCGAAAATTTGTCGCTGGGAGTCGGCGAAGGTCAGCGTATCGGACTGATTGCGAAGAACGGGACGGGCAAAACGACTCTGCTCAACATCATTGCCGGGCGCGAGGATTACGAGGCGGGGCGGATCACGTTCCGCCGGGATCTGAAAGTGGCTTATCTGGAACAAAATCCCGCGTTTCCCGAAGGAACGACCGTGCTGGACGCCTGTTTCCTGGCCGATTCGCCCGCGTTGCGCGCCGTTGCCGCCTACGAACAGGCGGTGGCGTCGGCAGACGAAGACGTTTTGCACCGGGCGATGGCCGAAATGGACGCGCAGGATGCCTGGAACTACGAATCGCGGGTCAAGCAGATCCTCACGCAGTTGAAAATTAAGGATTTTGATCAGCCGACCGGACAGTTGTCCGGCGGTCAGGTCAAGCGGGTCGCTCTGGCCAATGCGCTGATCGCCGAACCCGACCTGCTGATCCTCGACGAACCGACGAACCACCTCGACCTTGAGATGACCGAATGGCTCGAAGAATATCTGGCTCATACCCGACTGAGCTTGCTGATGGTGACTCACGACCGTTATTTCCTCGACCGGGTCTGCTCGGACATCGTTGAGATCGACGACCGGCAGGCGTACGTGTATCACGGCAATTACAGCCTTTATCTCGAAAAGCGGCAGCAGCGGCTCGATGCGGCCGATGCGCAACGCGAGCGCGATAACAATCTGTACCGTACCGAGTTGGAGTGGATTCGCCGGCAGCCGCAAGCGCGCGGGACGAAAGCGCGTTCGCGGGTCGAGTCGTTCGGCGAACTCGAGGAACGGCTGCGCAAGCGCCGCGAGAGCGGAGATGTGCGGCTGGACGTCAAAGCGGCTTACATCGGGAAAAAGATCTTCGAGGTGCGGGGGCTTTCCAAACGTTTCGGCGACAAGGTGATTCTCGACGGATTCGACTACCGTTTCGCCCGTTACGAAAAAATGGGTATCGTCGGCGACAACGGCACCGGAAAATCGACCTTTATCAAGATGCTGATGGGGCTGGTGCAGCCGGATGCCGGGACGATCGATATCGGCGAGACGGTCCGTTTCGGCTACTATTCGCAGGACGGGCTGTCGTTCGACGATGGCGCGAAGGTGATCGACGTGGTGACCGAAATAGCTGAACATATCGAGCTGGGCGAAGGGCGCCGGTTGAGCGCGTCGCAATTTTTGCAGTATTTCCTGTTCACGGCGCAGACGCAGTACGATTATGTCGAAAAACTCAGCGGCGGCGAACGGCGACGGCTGTACCTCTGCACGGTGCTGATGCGCAATCCGAATTTTCTGGTGCTTGACGAGCCGACCAACGACCTGGATATTATGACGCTGCAAGTGCTCGAAGAGTTCTTGCAGGGTTACGGCGGTTGTTTGATCGTAATTTCGCACGACCGTTATTTCATGGACAAAGTAGCCGATCACCTGCTGGTTTTCCAGGGCGGCGGGCAGATCAAAGATTTTCCGGGGAATTACAGCGATTACCTTGAGTGGAAACGGCTGAAAGAGTCCGAAGAACGGGCGGCCGGATCGCGGGAGAACAAGAAGATACAGGAAAAGCAAATGCCGAAACAGTCGTCCGCGCCGTCCGGCAAACGCAAGCGGACGTATCAGGAAAACCGAGAGATGGAACGGCTCGAACAGGAGATTCCGCAGTTGGAGCAGGAAAAGGCCGAGCTGGAGCGACTGCTCGGCAGCGGTAGCCTATCTGTCGGGGAGCTTACCGCCAAATCGGTGCGGATCGGCGAGGTGATCGCCCTGATTGACGAAAAAAGTATGCGGTGGCTCGAATTGAGCGAGATCGCGGGGTAGAGAAGGCGTAAACGGATGGCCGCTTTGTTTCTGGAAATCGCACCGTAAGCCGCGGTCGTGCGGTGGCGACGGTCGTGCGGATTATCTGGAAAAATCGTAGCGGCCGATCGCTTTCTTATAGGCCGAAATGGCGACCTTTTCGTTGAAATGGGCCGTTACGGCGTTCGTATAAGCTTGTAACCACGAAAGTTGCGCGGATATGACGTCGAGGATGGTCAGTACCCCCTCGTTGTAGCTGAACGTGTTCAGCGACAGGTTCTCGCGTGCGACGTCGAGGTTTGAGCGGGCGGTCGCGATCTGCAAATTCGCTTCGGTGATGTTTGTCCATGCGTTCGAGATCGCTACCGAAAGGTTGTCCGCGACGGCGGCCTGCGCATACTGCGACGAGCGGAGCGTCGCTTCGGCCGCATGGACCGTGTGACGCCGTTCGTTCCAGTGGAAAATCGGGATGTTCAGCCGTAGGAATGCCAGCCCGTCGATCCGGGTCTGTCCGTGATAGTTCGGCGACGGGGTGTTCCAAATGCCCTGCACGCCGGCCGAGAGCTGCGGGTTGAACCGCGAAGCCGCCAGTCTGACGTTGTACCGTTGTAGGTCGATTTGTTTGCCGGCGATCAGGTAGGACGGGTGCGACGGGACGGCCTCTTCCGGGGCTATCTCCTGCAACGGCGGAACGGATTGCGTGATCGAGTCGGCCGCATGGCGGGGCGCGTCGGGTTTTTCTCCCATCAGGATGTTGAAATTGTGCAGCGAAATACGGTAGGCGTTTTCGATCTGTATACGGCTGAATTCAGCTTCCTGCAATCGGGTCTGAATCATCAGCAGGTCGTTGCGGGCTACGTAGCCGTCGTCGAAACGCGTCTGCACTACGTTGAACATTTCGCGGACGATCGCTTCGTAGCGGGTCGTGATGTCCAGCAGCGCTTTGTTCGAAGCCAGATTCCAGTAGTTGTATTCGGCCAGGTAGGCGACGTCCAGCTCCGATTGCTGTTCCTGCAACCGGAACAGATCTTGATTCACCTGCGCCTGTCGGTAACTATCGCGGACGCTTCCTCCGACGTAAATTTGCTGTACCAGAGCCGGCTGCAACGAAAACGAATAGGGTTTCAGCAGCCGGTCGCTCTGAAAACGTTTTCGGAAGTTGATCGAAAAGTCGCCGTCGGCGCTGAGTTGAGGCAGGAAACCGGTGTAGCTGCCCCGGACGGCGGCCTCTGCGGCGCGGGTCTGCTCGGCGGCCTGTTTCAGCGTGTAGCTGTATTGCAGGACGCGAAGTCGGTAGTCGTCGAGCGAGAGCGTGTCCTGGGCGGCGGCGGAGCCGGATACGGCTGCGATCAGTAATAGGTATATGAATTTCGTACGCATTGCGGGGTTTGTTTTAGGGTTTGCAGGCGCCGGTTTACGGATTCCGAAAAACAGGCAGTAAGCGACGGGCAGTACCAGAATAGTCAGCAGCGAAGCAACCAGCAGTCCGCCCATGATCGTGGCGGCCATGCCGCCGAACATCGAATCGAACAGCAGCGGCAGCATACCGAGAATCGTGGTGCCGGAGGCCATCATGACCGGGATGATTCTCGATCGGGTCGCCGACAGAACGGCGTCGTAGGGGCTTTTGCCGACTGCCGTTTCGGCGCCGATCTGGTCGACCAGTACGATGGCGTTCTTGATGTTCATGCCGACGAGTCCCAACAGGCCGAGCATCGCGAAAAAGTCGAACTGTTTGCCGGTAGCCAACAGGCCGACGACGACGCCAATGAAAATCATCGGCACCATCAGCACGATGACGACCGGTTTTTTGTAGGTACGGAACAGCAGCAGCAGCGTGATGAATATCAGTATGAACGTGAGCGGCATGTTGGCGGCCAGCGCGGCGTTCGACTCCTGTTGTCCCTGTTCTTCGCCGAAGATCTTCAGGTCGTAGCCTTCGGGCAGCGCGATCCGCGACCGCACTTGTTCGAGCACCTTGCCGAAAGCCGCTTTCGTATTGGCTCCGCGTACCGGGTCGCACTGGGCCATCATCACCCGTTCGCGGTTGTAGCGCTTGATCGTGCCGTAACGGAATCCGAAATCAAAACGGTCGACGACCTGCTCGAGCGGATAGACATTGCCTTTCGGCGAGTAGATCGGCACCGATCGCAGGTTATTCAGGTTGAAATCGGCCCGGTCGTCGTCGACCAGCAGAATCGGCATGAACTGATCCTTATGACGGTACTCGCCGAGTTGGTAGCCCGAGGTGGCGATGGTCATCTGCTGGGCTGCCGCGAGTCGCGTGATGCCGAGCCGGGGCCCTTTTTCCTGCGAATAAACGGGTTCCCAGACCGGGATCGGGTTGCCCCAACTGCTGCGGATGTCGGTGACTTCCGGGATCTCGCGCATCAACCTTTCGGTCTGTTCGGTCAGCGCGGCGAGCGTGTCGATGTCGGGACCGATGAATCCGATTTCGATGGCCGCTTCGACCGCAGGCGACAGTTTGAACAGCGACGAGCGTACCAGCAGGTCGGGGAAATTGGCGCGGGCATAGGCGTTGAAACGCTCCTCCACCGCCGCCGTCGAGTCTTTCGCGGTCAATTCCACCAGCAGGTTGCCGAAATTGGGTTTCGGGCCGAACGAAGTGCTGGCCAGGTAGTACCGCGGAGGAGAACTGCCCATCGTCGCCGAGACGTTCTTAACGGACGGTTGCCGTAACAACCACTCTTCGAGCCGCATTATGTTCCGTTCCATATCCCGGATATTGTAGCCGTCGGGCAGGAAACAGTCGGCCCGAAAATAGGGCTTGTCGAGGTTCGGGAAAAAATTTTGCGGCATGGCTCCCATGACCAGCAGCGACCCGGCGAACAGCGCGACCATGATCCCCGCGACCCACCAGCGCCGGCGGATCAGCCGTTCGAGCAACTGGTCGAACAGGCGGTAGAATTTCCGGTCGTAAGGGTCTCGCGGAGCCGCCTGCGTTTGTTCTTTCAGAATGTAGCTGCCGAATAGCGGGGTTTGGCTCAGCGCGAGCATCCAGCTCAGCAACAGCGAAATGGCTACGACGACGAACAGCGGTTTGACGATCTCGGCGACCGCCGACGGGGCCAGGTACAGCGGCAGGAACGAGCAGATCGCAATGAACGTGGCTCCGAGCAGGCCCCATTGCGGTCCGGTGGCTCCGTCGATCAGCGCCTGCCGTCGTCGCGCGCCGCGCAGGATCGCGTTTTGCGCGTTGTCGGTTACGACGATCGCGTTATCGACCAGCATTCCCATCGCGATGATGAATCCGGCCAGCGAAGTACGGTTCAGGCCGACGCCGAGAAACTGCATGATCAGCAGCGTGCCGCCGATGGCGAAGATCAGCGAACTGCCGATCAATATGCCGGCGCGCAGACCCATGATCAGCATGATTAGTACGATTACGATCGAAATCGATTCGATCAGGTTGACGATGAAGGTATTGTTGGCTTCCCGAGCGATCTGGTTTTCCGGATAGAGCGTCTGTAGCGTGATGCCGATCGGTATCTGCGGGTTCAGCTCGGCCAGTTTCCGTTCGATCAGCGCGCCGGTTTTGACGACGTCTTTTTCCGGGTCGGTCGAAACGCCGATCCCGATGGCCCGCCGGCCGTTGACGCGCATCAGTGTGCCTGGCGGTTCGGCATAGCCCGCTTCGATCCGGGCGATGTCGCCCAGGCGCACCTGAAGACCCTGGGTCGAGGTCAGAATCTGGTTGCGGATGTCGTCGAGGTTCTTATAAGTTCCCGTTTCGATGATCTTGATCTGCATCTGGCCGGCCATTTTTTCGCCGCTGCCGACCAGCGTGTTCTGCCCGCTGAGGATGCGGATCACTTCGTCGGGCGTGATGAACAGGTTGCCGAGGGCCGACATGCTGAGGTAGACGTTCACCACCCCGTTCTGTTCGCCGAACAGCGTGACTTTCTGCACGCCGGGCACCGTCACCAGTTCGGTCTTGATTCGCTGCGCCCAGTCGCGCATCTCTTCGTAGGTAAATCCTTCGTCGGCCGAGAGTCCGTAATAGATGCCGAAGACGTCGCCGAAATCGTCGCTGACCGAGATGTTCGACGCCCCGTCGGGCAGCGCGGGCTGCACGTTCATGATTTTGCGGCGCAGTTCGTCCCACATCTGCGGCATCTCGCCGGCCGGCGTCGAGGGTTGCAGTTCGATCATGATTTTCGACATGCCGTACCACGACTCGGACGTGATCTTGTAGACGCGGCGCATCGACTGGATTTCGCGTTCGATCGGTTCGGTGATCAATTGTTCGACCTCTTCGGGCGTCGCTCCGGGATAGCGGGTGACGATCGCCGCGCTTTTAATGACGAATGGCGAGTCCTCCTTTTTGCCCAGTTGCGTGAAAGCGACAATGCCGCCGACGAGCAGTATGGCCAGGAAAAAAAAGATAACCTTGCGGTTGTCGAGCGAGTAGCGGGGTAGATTCATGGTACGGTTATTTGATGATTTTTACCGTTTCGTTCGGATTGATCCGGTAGATGCCCGCCGTGACGACCGTGTCGCCGGGCAGCAATCCGCTCTCGACGGCGATCATGTCGCTGCCGATCGGCTCGCCGAGTTCGACCCGGTTCAGCCGGGTGCGGCGTTCGCGGTCTATCGTCCAGACGTAGTTGCTGTCGTTGCGTTCGAATACGGCGGTCAGCGGTACGGCCGTCAGGCCGGGGCGGTCGGGATTGTTCACCCGCAGGTTGATCATGCACGACATGCCGGGAGCGATGTCGTATTTTTTCAGGTTCTCTCCCTCGAGCGTCAACGTGACGGAGATGCCGGTCGCCTGCGTCGAGGTCTGCACGTATTCTTTCAGCCGCGCGCCGAACGTGACGCCCGGGTAATTGTCGAATTTTACCGAGAACCGGATGCCGGGGATCTTCAATGTCTGCAATCCGCTCTCCGGCATCGTGAACATGACGCTCTCGGTGATCGGGTTTACCAGCCGCACGACCGGTTCGCCGGCCATCACCTGCTGGTAGTTGTCTACGTACTTCTTTTCGACGGCCCCTGCGAACGGCGCGCGCAGTCGGGTATCCGCGAGGGTCGTTTGAGAATTCTCGTAAGCGGATTTCGCACGGACGTAGGCGGCGTCGGCCATTTCGTAGTCCTGGCGGGAGATCGCCTGCTTCTCGAGCAGCCGTTTGTTTCGCTCCATTTGCGACCGGGCGGTCAGGTAGGTGGCTTTGTCGGCCTCCATTTGCAGCGAATACTCGCGCGGGTTGATCTCGGCGATTACATCCCCTTTTTTGACGCTCTGGCCGGTGATGACGTTCATCTTTAGGATCTGTCCCGAGATCCGGAAAGCCAGGTTCGAAATATCGTCGGCTACGGACATGCTGGCGAAGTCCTTGTCGACCGAGCCGAGCGGTTGGGTGGCGTATACTTTTACCGGGCGGATCTCTTGTTGCGCGGGTTGTGTCCCGGAATGGCCGCAGCTTTGCAGCGACACCAGGATGCCGGCGGTGAAAATGAGTTTGGCATTCATAAGCGATAGTCTGATATGGCTGACCTTCAGCTAAAATCATGCCATGCCGTCCGGCGGCGGACGGTTATGAAAAGAATGTCCGCGGTTTTCGGGCCGCGGACATTCCGGATCGACTTTCGAAAAAAATTATTCTTTGACGCGTCGTGACGTATAGGCGACGTAAATGAACGCCAAGGCGGCTGCAAGGAGGCCCAGCGGCCAGATGCGGTTGTTGCGGTCGCGCCGTTCGGTGACCGTTTCGAGCGGCGTCCGGCCGTCGTAATCCCGTTCGAAATTCGGGATGTCGCGGCAGTTCCATTTGCCGAGGATCGTCCCCTCTTTCAGCAGTACGAGTCCCGCCCGGGCGCGGATCAGCATTTTCAGCGTCGTGCCGTCCATGTTGTAAACCGGGATACGACTGTCGCCGAAAGTTATTTTCCCGTCTTCGGGTAACGCCGAGGCGGTGACGCATACGACCGGGTAGTTGTATTTCACGGCATAGCGCACGGTTTGTTCGATTTGCCGGCTGCATATCGAAGACAACGGCCGGTCGATCGGGTTCAGCGCGATCAGGAAAACTTCGCGGGTCGAAGCCAGCAGCGTCGGCGCATAATTCTCGTCGGCGTTGAAAACGGAAAAGTCCTGGATTTCGCTTCGCCGCTTGCGGTTGTTTTCTACGATCCGGGTGTCGACGTATTCCCAGCGCAGCGTGTCGTACCAGGTCGTATCGGCAAGGTCGAATTCGCGTTGCTGTCCGGTCGTGCGGTCTTTATAGATCAGCGTTGTCTGCGTATCGTTGCCGTAACCTTCCAACTGCGACGGAATGTTCACGCCGATGCGGAACGGCAAAAAGTCGATCGGAGGCAGGTGGCGCAGGCTGTACAATCCGATCCCAGACGACAGCAGCCCGAAGAAAAAGATCATGCTCCATTCGACTGTCGAGGCGTAACGGTTGTGCTGTCTGAAAGGCTGTTTCCAAGCCGTGCGCCACAGGACGACGGTAAACAGCAGCAGGATTACGTTTTTGAAAAAGGTCTGCCAGTTGGTCAGTTTGACGAAGTCGCCGAAACAGCCGCAGTCGGCCACCGGGTTCCACAGGGCGAGCACGAAAGTCAGCAGCGTGAAGAATCCGAGCAGGATCGTCAACAGTGTCGTGACGCTCTTTTCCCGGATACGGAACAGCAGGCAGAATCCCAGCAGCATTTCCGAGGCGGACAGCAGGATCGAAAAGGCGTATTCGGCTCCGGACAGCCAACCCATTCCGAAGGCGTTGAAATATTCTCCGAACTTGATGGCCGTGCCCCAAGGATCGACGGCTTTGACAAACCCCGAAAAAATAAATACTCCTGCAACGATCCATCGCAGCAGTCCGGTCAGGAAAGTATGTTTTTTCATGGCGTTTGTGATTGGTTAGTTGACAAATGTATGTTTTTTAACGGTGATATGCAATTTTATACCCTTTTTCCTAATTTTGCGGAAAGGGCCGGAATTGCCGGCCGGACTAAACGGAAGCGTATGGAAAACAGGGTGGATCGGATATTGAAAAGGGTCGTTCGCTTCTGCCGACGCGCAGTGGATCGTCGACGTGGTCGGTTCGCACCACAATGTGCAAAAAACCATTGAATTGGGCTTCGAAACGTTGTTCGAAGCCGATCTGATCGTCGACCTGTTCGAAGGATATTATCCGGCAGAAGAAGCGGGCGCCTGTTACCGCAATGGGGTGCGGATCGCTTCCGGAAAATCGTGGTTCGCACGCCTGTTTCCCGGGTGCGCCGGGGTCGGATAGCTTGCCCTTCTGCGTCCCGGTCTATTTCGTTGTGTGCCTGCGGCGGGAACTCAGCGCGCGGGTCAACTCGCCGCCCCACATCACCAGCGAAGTGGCTCCGATGATAGTCAGCCAGTCGCAGCCGGAGAGCGGGACCGTGCGGAAGACGTTTCCGCCCCAGGTTACGATGATGAATTGACCGGCCAAGATTAGCAGCAGCACGCCGAAAAACGGGGCGCAGCCCCCGACCGCTTTCCAGATCGGGGTGGTTGTGCCGAATCCCTTCGCGTTGAACATGTTCCAGAATTGCAGCATGACGAATACCGTGAAGAATGCGGAGAGCTCGTAGATCGTGATTGCCGATCCGAAGTAGTACAGTATGCCGAGCAGTACGGCGACGAAAAGCAGTCCGACGCCGACGATCGAGCGCATCATCGGGCGCGAAATGATGAAGTCGCTGTTTTTGCGCGGTTTTTCGCGCATCACGCTGCGGCTCGGCGGCAGCGAAGCGAGCGCCAGCGCCGCGAAAGTGTCCATGATCAGGTTGACCCACAGCATTTGCGTGACGGTCAGCGGCAATTCGCTGCCGAAAATCGAGCCGAACAGTACGATGATGATCGCCACGAAGTTGATCGTCAGTTGGAACAGTACGAACCGCTGGATGTTGCGGTACAGCGAGCGGCCCCACATCACGGCCGTGGCGATGCTGCTGAACGAGTCGTCGAGCAGCGTGATGTCGCTGGCTTCTTTGGCTACGGAGGTTCCGGTACCCATCGACAGTCCGACCTGCGCGAAATTCAGCGCCGGCGCGTCGTTCGTGCCATCGCCGGTGACGGCCACCACTTCCCCTTTTTGTTGCAGCAGTCTTACGAGCCGCTGTTTGTCCAGCGGCCGCGCGCGCGACATGATCTTCAACGACTGTACCGTTCGAGCAGTTCCTCGTCGCTCAGCGCGGCGAATTCGGAGCCGGAGATGTGGTTGCGGTCGGTGTCTTCCGCCGTCCACAGGCCGATCTGTCGACCGATCTCTTTGGCCGTCGCCGGGGTGTCGCCGGTAACGATTTTCACGTCGATACCTGCGGACAAGCACTCTGCCACAGCGGCCGGCACGTCGTCGCGTACCGGGTCGGAGATGGCGGCGATCCCGATGAAATGCAGCGGGCAGCGTTCGAGCGCTTCGTCGCAGGTATCCACGCCGTCGCATACGGCGTAAGCGAATCCGAGCGTCCGCATCGCCATGTTCTGGTAGGCGGACAGTTGCTTTTCCACTTCGGCTTTCGCCCCGAAACCGGCGCACTTGGCCAGGATGATTTCGGGAGCGCCTTTTATGTAGAGAATGCGTTTGCCGGAAGCCGAGTCGACCAGTGTCGCCATGAATTTGCGTTCGGTGGTGAAGGTCATTTGATCGACCGTCTCCGCGGCGTCGCGCAGCGCGGCGTAGTCGGCGCTCCGGTCTTTGAGCCACAGCAGCAATGCCCCTTCGGTCGGGTTGCCGATCACTTTGCCGTTCGCGTCCAGGAAGGCGGTCGAGTTCGCGGCGATTCCTTCGCGGATCAGCGGGTCGATCCCGTCCTCGGAGAATTTGGTTTCGTAAACGCGCATTTCATTGCGGGTCAGCGTGCCGGTCTTGTCGGTGCAGATCACCGTGATCGCTCCCATCGTTTCGCTGGCGTGCATTTTCCGGACGAGGTTATTCGTACGGAGCATCCGCCGCATGTTGACCGCGAGCGACAGCGTGACGCTCATCGGCAATCCTTCCGGCACGGCCACGACGATCAGCGTGACGGCTACCATGAAGTATTGCAACACTTCGGTTGCGACGGTCAGCCAGTCGGCCGTCAACAAGTCGCCCGTCAGCATACCTTTGACGATCAGCGCTGCGAACGTGACGATCGCCAGCGAGATGCCGACGCGTCCGATCAGCTTCGACAGGCGTTGCAGTTGCAGGTTCAGCGGGGTCTCTTCATTGCTCTCGACGGTGGCTTGTTCGGCGACTTTGCCGAATTCGGTGGCGTCCCCTACGGCGGTCACTTGCATGACGCCATGGCCTTCGACCACGGTCGTTCCGCGCATGACGTGGTCGGACGGATAAGTCGATTCTTTGTCGAAATGGGCCGGGTCGGTCGTTTTGCCGATCTGCGGTTCCCCGGTCAGCGTCGATTCGTTGATCTTCAGCGACACGGCTTCCTGCAGAATTCCGTCGGCAGGCACCTCTTCGCCGCTTTCGAGCAGGACGATGTCGCCGACCACGACCTCTTTTTTCGGGATCTCGGCGACGGCTCCGTCGCGGACGGCTTTCACCGGCGTGTCGTCGTTGGTGCTGTTCAGCACGTCGAATTTCTTCATCGCGTCGTATTCGAACCAGAATGCGACGCCGGTAGCCAGGAAGATCGCGCAGAAAATGCCGATCGCTTCGGCGAATTCATTATGTATGAAACCGATCCCGAGCGACAGCACGGCCGCCACCAGCAGGATGCGGATGACCGGATCGTTGAATTTTTCGATGAACAGGCGCCACAGCGATTTGCGTTTCGGCGGGGTGAGCAGGTTGGCGCCGTATTGTTCGCGGCTTCGGATTACTTCGTCCTGCGTGAGTCCTTTCAGGGAATTCGACATGGTGTATGGCTGATTAGGGTTATGTTAACAGTTCGTGTTTGGATGCGTCCAGCTTGATCGCTACGAAGAGCAGGATCGTGAAGGCGATCAGCGACGAGCCGCCATAGCTGAAAAACGGCAACGGAATGCCGATTACCGGCATGATACCAATCGTCATGCCGATATTGATCGCTACGTGGAACAGAAAGATCGACGCCACGCAGTAGCAATAGATCCGGCCGAAGGGTTCCATCTGACGCTCGCCCATCCGGATGATCCGCAGGATCAGGACGGTGAACAGGACGACGATGACGGCGCTGCCCAGGAATCCCCACTCTTCGCCGACCGTGCAGAAGATGAAGTCGGTACTTTGTTCGGGGACGAAATTGAATTTCGTTTGCGTCCCTTCGAGAAAGCCTTTGCCGCTGAAACCGCCCGATCCGATCGCGATTTTCGACTGGTTTACGTTGTAGCCCCAGCCTTTCAGGTCGGATTCCAGGCCCAGCAGATCGAGGATTCGCTTTTGTTGGTGTATCTGTAGGTGCTGGAAAGCGTAATCGATCGTGTAGGTGAATCCGAGCGATCCGAAGAAGAGCAAGATGAACGTCAGTATATTGTGTATTTTGTACCGGTAAGCGTAGGCGACCACGGCTCCGACCGACAGCACGGCGGCGATCAAAATGGCCGTGTGCCAGCTCATGCCGATCCGCAGGACGGCGTTGAACAGCAGGTAGAGCAGGATCGAGCCGAGCGCCAGTCCGGCCAGGTAGGTGACTTTGCTTTTCCAGTTGCCGTTCGACACCCCTTCGCCGATCGCGCAGACGAGGATCAGCACGATCAGCAGCGTGACCGGTTCGAGCAGGAACGAAAAGACGAACAGCGAGATAATCATGATCAGCGCCACGTAGACCCAGCCGTTGAACCCTTCGCGGTAAAACATGAACAGGAACGAGCCGTATACGAGGGCCGAACCGGTGTCGTTCTGCAGGATTACGATCAGCACCGGCAGTCCGACGATCATGCCCGCGCGCAGTAGATCGCCCGGCTTGCGGATGTCGAACGTGTAGGAACTCATGTAACGGGCCAGCGCCAGCGCGGTGGTGAATTTCGCGAACTCGGTCGGCTGGATCGCCACCGGGCCCAGCATGATCCACGCTTTCGCGCCGTTGACCTCCTTGCCGAATAGCAGCACGCCGACCAGTACCAGGATCATGATCCAATACAGCGGGTAGGCCAGCACGTGGTAATACTTGTCGTCGATCAGCAAGATCGACACCGCGATGAATGCCGACGCCCCGATCCAGACCAGTTGCATCCCGTAACGCTGGCCGACGTCGAAGATGCTGGCATGCGCGTCGTCGTAGACGGCGGCGTAAATATTCAGCCAGCCCATCAGCACCAGCAGAACGTATGCCAGCACCGCCACCCAGTCCACGCCGCCCACGGCGAGTCTATTTTCGCTGTTGTCTCTCATAATACGGGTAGGCGATCTGTTTGTTTTTGACGTATTCCACCAGCGGCGCGCGCTGGATCGTATCGGTGAGGTAAAGCTCGGTCAGCAGGCTGGCGATCGGGGCTGCGACGGTGGCGCCGAATCCCCCGTTTTCGATGTAGACCGAGACGGCTATCTTCGGGTTGTTTCGCGGGGCGAAGCAAAAGAATGTGCTGTTGTCGGCCCCGTGCGGATTCTGAGCCGTACCGGTCTTGCCGCAGATATCCAGGCCCGGCACCATCGCGATCCGGCCCGTTCCGCCGCCGTTGACCGCTTGGTACATCCCTTCGACGATCGGTTCGAACCAGCGGGCGTCCACCCGGGTGGTGTGGTTGACGTAGAACCGCGCGTCGATCGAGTCGCGGTCGTGTATCCGCTTGACCACGTGCGGAGTGCGGTAATGGCCCCGGTTGGCGACCGTAGCCACCATGTTGGCCATCTGCAACGGGGTGCAGCCCAGCTCGCCCTGCCCGATCGACAGCGAGATCACGGTGAGTCCGTTCCATCGGCCCCGGTAGGCCTTGTCGTAAAATTCGGAGGAGGGGACGTTCCCGTTCAGTTCGCCGGTAAAGTCCGTTCCGAGTTTGCGGCCGTACCCGAAACTGCGAACATAGTCCGCCCACACGCCGAAACCTTCCTCGATGTTTTTGTATTTTTTGTTTTCGATGATATTCCGGAAAACGTAGCAGAAGTAGGCGTTGCAGGAGTTCGCGATGGCTGCCTCCAGGTCGAGCGGCGATCCGTGCGCGTGGCATTTGACGCCGCGCCCGTACGGGTATCCTCCGTGACAGGGATAGGTTTGCGACGGCGACAGCACGCCCTCCTGCATTCCAATGAGTCCCTGGATCACTTTGAACGTTGAACCGGGGGGGTAGAACGACATGACCGCGCGGTTGTAAAGCGGCCGCCGCGGGTCATTGAGCAGTTTCATGTAGTTGTTGCCGCGATCGCGGCCCACCAGTTCGTCCGGGTCGTAGGTCGGACTGTTGGCCATCACGAGGATTTCGCCCGTTTCCGGCTCGATCGCGACGACGCTGCCCACTTTGCCTTCCATCAACTCTTCGGCCAGCGCTTGCAGCCGCGCGTCGATCGTACAGGTGATCGCCACGCCCGGAGACGGCAGCGTGTCGTAAATACCGTTCGCATAGGAGCCTTTCGGGATACCGTGCACGTCCACCATTTCGATTTTCACTCCTTTCTCTCCGCGCAGCACTTCTTCGTAGGCCTGTTCGATGCCGCTGCGCCCGATGTAGTCGCCGCTGCGGTAGTACGGGTCGCGTTCCAGGATCCGGTCGTCCACTTCGCCGACGTATCCCAGCAGGTTGCCCGCCATTTTAGTCGGGTACGACCGGACGGTGCGGTAAACGGTGAAGAATCCGGGGAATTGGTGCTCTTCGAGGCGCAGTTTGGTCTCTTTGGGCAACTGTTTGACGATGACCGACGCCCTACGGCGCGAGAAATTGGACGCTTTGATCAGCTCCTTGCGGATCTGTTCGACCGGTACGCCCAGGATGCGGCTCATCAGCGCGGTGTCGAACGGCCGCACTTCGCGCGGGGTCGCCATCAGGTCGTAAGCCTCTTTGCTCTGTACCAGGAAGCGTCCGTTTCGGTCGTAAACTTCGCCCCGGGGCGGGTACTGCACCATGTAGCGCAGGACGTTGTTGTCTGCATTCGTCTTGTAGCTGCCGTCGAGCACCTGGATATAGAACAACCGCAGCAGGACGATCGCCGCGATGACGATGACGACTCCCTGTAAGGTTTTGATTCGGCGGGGGGTATCCACGGCGTTACGGTTTTTGACGGTTGACCGAGAACAGGCGTTGGCAGAAATACACCAGCAGCAGCGTAACCGCCGAACTCAGGAGGATCCGCAGCAGCGTAAGGTAGAAGAAGTGCAGCGACAGCGTTTCGAAAATAAAGAATACCGTGCTGTGCAGCAGCACCATGAAGGAGGCGTATTTGATGAATTTTTTGATCCCGAGCCGGTTGACGTTCGGAATTCCGCCGTCCTTCACCTCGTCTTTGCCGGCCAGCAGGTTCAGCAGCGTCGGGCGGCAGAATGCGACGAACAGCGTGGCGATCGTGTTGATTCCGGCCGTTCCCATGAAAACGTCCATCGTGACGCCCATCAACAGTCCGAGCGTCAGCAACAGCAGCGGCGCGATCTCCATCGGCAGCAGGATGATAAAGGCGACGTAGGCCAGCGGATGAATGTAGACGCTGACCCCGATCCGGCTGAACAGGAAAACCTGCAACAGGGCCATTACCACGAATAGGATCGTATATTCCAGCGTTCTGTACATCGTTTCTTCGTCGTTTGCAGTGTGTTTGGCCGCTCTATTGCACAGCGGCCGAAGTCATCGAAACGTCGTTTTCCAGCGTTTCGCGCTCTTCGGCGTCCAGGTATTTGATCACCACTACGTTGTTCAGTGCGGCGATGTCGGTATGCAGTTTTACCCGGACGTCGTAATAGGTCGCGTTGTTCAGTTCGAAGTCCGCCACCGTGCCGATCATGAGCCCCGGCGGAAACCGTGACGAGTGCGAGGTCGTCACGATCGTGTCGCGACATGGATCTGCGCGTATTTTGCGATTTCGGTCAGCATGACGTATTCGTAACTCGCGCCGTCCCACGAAACCGATCCGAAATAGTCGGTTCCTTTGATCTTTCCGCTCGTTTTGAAGCCGCGGTTCAGCACCGACATACACACGGCGAAATGATCCGAACAGTTCATTACGTAACCCGCGATGCCCCTGTCGGCCACGACCGCCATATCGGGCTGCAAGCCGTCTTCGACGCCGCGGTTCAGCGTGATGTAGTTCTCCTGCCGGATGATCGAGTTGTTGATGACCCGAGCCGGGAAGTAAGCGAACTGCCGTCGGCCGGCGACAGAATCTTCGGTGAAAAGCAGCGAGTCCGGCGGTACGGCCGGATCGCTGCCGTCGCGCCGCAAACCGTCGAGTTCGTTTTCCAGCAGCGCTACCCGGGCAGTCAGCGCTGCATTCTCCTTTTTCAGGTGCAGGTAGCTGTTCAGTCCCGATATCTGCGAATAGATACCGCCTACAACATAGTTGGAGGCGGTAATCAGCTTCGCTTTCGTGTAGCTGGTGCTGTTTGCGTAATAGTGTATCGCAAACGCTTCGAGAATGATGAAGATCAATACGAAATGGATCTTCTTGATGAACAGGAAAAACTTGATCATTCTCTTGCGGCGGTTCGTGTTAAAGGGTTATCGCATCAAGAACGAAAAACGTCCGATGTTCTTCAGCGCAATGCCCGTGCCCCGCGCTACGGCGCGCAGCGGGTCTTCGGCGATGTGGAACGGGATATTGGTTTTCTCGGACAGCCTCCGGTCGAGCCCTTTGAGCAACGCTCCGCCGCCGGCGAGGTAAATCCCGTTTCGGGCGATGTCGGCATACAATTCGGGCGGAACCATTTCGAGTACCTTCATAATTGCCGCGTCGATTTTGACGAGCGATTTTTCGAGCGCGTAGGCCATTTCGCTGTACGAGACGCTCAGTACCGACGGCAACGACGTCAGGATGTTCGGCCCCGTCACTTCGAAGTCTTCAGGCTCTTCCTCCAATTCCGACAGCGCGGCTCCGACGGCGATCTTGATGTCCTCGGCCGTCCGCTCGCCGATGCGCATGTTGTGCTGCTGACGGATATAGGTCTGTATGTCTTCTGTAAAGACGTCTCCGGCAACGTTGATACTCTCGCTGCAGACGATTCCTCCGAGCGAGATGCAAGCGATTTCGGTCGTACCGCCTCCGATGTCGACTACCATGTTGCCTTCGGGGGCTTCGACGTCGAGTCCGGCGCCGAGCGCGGCGGCCATCGGTTCGTAGATCATATACACTTCGCGGCCGCCGGCGTGTTCGGCCGAATCGCGCACGGCCCGGATCTCCACGTTGGTCGAGCCGGACGGGATGCAGATCACCATTTTCAGCGACGGACTGAACAGCCGTCCGTTGCTCTTGACCATTTTGATCAGACCGCGCAGCATAATCTCCGCGGCGTTGAAATCGGCGATCACGCCGTCTTTCAACGGGCGTACCGTCTTGATATTCTGATGGGTTTTGCCGTGCATCTGGCGCGCTTTTTTGCCGATCGCCATCGCCTTGCCGGTATGCTGGTCGAGCGCCACGATCGACGGCTCGTCCACGACGATTTTCCCGTTGCTGATTATGATCGTGTTGGCCGTGCCGAGGTCGATGGCCAACTCCTGTGTCAATGAAAATAAGCCCATAATCGTTAGGTCTTTATAGTGAGAGGGTTTGTTAGTGCTTGAAATGTCTGAGACCGGTGAACAACATTGCCATGCCGTTCGCGTTGCAGTAGTCGATGCTCTCCTGGTCGCGTACCGAGCCGCCCGGCTGAATCACGGCGTCGATGCCCTCCTTGTGGGCGATTTCGACGCAGTCGCCGAACGGGAAGAACGCATCCGACGCCATCACGGCCCCCGTCAGGTCGAACCCGAAACTTTTGGCTTTCGCGATGGCCTGTTTCAGCGCATCCACGCGCGAGGTTTGGCCGATGCCGCTGGCGATCAGCATACCGGCCTTGGCCAGTACGATCGCGTTGCTCTTGGAATGTTTTACGATCTTGTTCGCGAAGATCAAGTCTTTGAGCTGTTCGGGCGCGGCCTGTTTCTCGGTCGCGTAGCGCGGTTCGCCGTCTACGCCTCCGACTTTCAGGTCGCGATCCTGCACCGCTACGCCGTTCAGCAGCGAACGGAACTGTTTCGGACAGCGCGTCGTATCTTTCAGCCGCAGAATGATGCGGTTTTTCTTGCATTCCAGGACGGCGAGCGCCTCGTCGGTGTACGAGGGCGCCAGGATCACTTCGAAGAAAAGCTTGTTGATCTCTTCGGCGGTCGTCGCATCCACTTCGCGGTTACAGATCAGCACGCCGCCGAAAGCCGAAACCGGGTCGCCGGCCAGCGCGTCTTTCCACGCTTCGGACAGCGTCGGGCGCGTCGCCACGCCGCAGGCGTTGTTGTGTTTCATGATTACGAGGTCGGTTCGTCGAACTCTTCGATCAGGTTGATCGCCGCGTCGATGTCGAGCATGTTGTTGTACGAGATGTCCTTGCCGTGCAGTTTGTCGAACAGTCGTTCGAGGTCGCCGTAGAAGACGGCCGACTGGTGGGGATTCTCCCCGTAGCGCAGCGGCGTTCCGCCGTTGAAACTCAGCTTGAACGAGCCGATCTGTTCTTGGCGGTTGAAATAGTTGAAGATGGCCGAATCGTAGTGCGAGCTGACGTCGAACGCATAGGCTGCGAAACGACGGCGCTGTTCGAGCGTCGTAGCGCATTGTTGGGCGGTAATGATTTCGTAGAATTCGGCGTATTGGTCGACCGACGGTACGATCACCACGTCCTTGAAGTTTTTCGCTGCGGCGCGGATCAGCGAGATGCCCCCGATGTCGATTTTTTCGATCACGGCCTGCTCTTCGGCCCCCGAAGCGACGGTTTGTTCGAAGGGATAGAGGTCGACGATCACCGCGTCGATTTCCGGGATCTCGTATTGAGCGGTCTGTTCGGCGTCCTGCGGATTGTCGCGGCGGGAGAGGATCCCTCCGAAAACTTTCGGATGGAGCGTTTTCACGCGTCCGCCGAGGATCGACGGATACCCCGTCAGGCTCTCGACCGACACGGCTTTCAGACCGAGTCCCTCGATGAACGAAAGGGTTCCGCCGGTCGAATAGATCGTTACGCCGTCCTCCGCTAATTTTCTGACAATCTGTTCCAGGCCGTCTTTGTAGTAGACCGAAATAAGTGCTCCTTTTATCTTTTTCACCGTCTTGTATGGTTTAGTATTTATCAATCGTACAAAGATACAAAAAAAGAGTTTACAGCTTGAGTTTATACTTCAAAAAATGGATTGTGTCTCTTTTTTTTGTTTCCGGCCGTTTTGCCGGTGCGGCGGACGGTCCGTAAAATGAAGTTTTTGGTCGCCGGGCGGTGGCGTTGCGGTTCCGGGTGCGATTTATGCGGCTGTTTCCGGATAAAACGGCTCCGGAATAGCGAAAATTTTAAATAATTTGTAAATTTGTGGTTTGAAAGCGAATAAAATCATGGCGTACAACATCGATCGGAACGCGCGGTGTGCGGTGGTCGGTCACGGCAGTTGGGCTACGGCTCTGGTCAAGATACTTCTCGAAAACGAACGGAACGTCGGCTGGTACATCCGCAACCGGGATGTCCTGGAGCATGTGCGTAAGCACGGGACCAACCCGCGCTACCTGCGGGACGTCCGTTTCGATCCGGGGAGCCTGCACCTGTCGGACAGTCTCGACGAGGTGGCGCGCGATGCGGAGATCGTCGTGCTGGCAGCTCCGTCCGTTTACCTGAAAACGACGCTCGAACCCCTGACCGAACCGCTCGGCGATAAATTCATCGTCTCTGCGATCAAAGGCATCGTTCCCGACGATCTGATCACGGTGGCCGAGTACGTCAACCGCCGGTACGACGTTCCGTTCGATCAGATCGGGATCGTGTCCGGCCCGTGCCATGCCGAAGAGGTGGCGCTCGAACGGCTCTCCTACCTGACGGTCGTTTGCAAGACGCTCGAAAACTCGCGCATCCTGGGCGATAAAATTCGGACCGATTATATAAACGTCGGTCATTCGACCGACATATACGGCATAGAATATGCTTCCGTGCTGAAAAATATTTATGCGATTGCGGTCGGGATCGCGGTCGGCCTCGGTTACGGGGATAATTTTCTGGCCGTGCTGATTTCGAACGGGGCGATGGAGATGTCGCGTTTCATGTCGCAGACTTATCCCAGCAACCGGAATACGTTCGCATCGGCTTATCTGGGCGACCTGTTGGTTACTTCCTATTCGCAGTTCAGTCGCAACCGTCGGTTCGGACTGATGATCGGCAAGGGCTATTCGGTGCATTCGGCGCAGATGGAGATGAGCATGGTGGCCGAAGGGTATTACGCGGCCGAATGCATTATGAAAATCAACCGGCAGCGCGGCGTGGATATGCCGATTGCGCGGATGGTGTACGACGTTCTCTATGACGGCGCTTCGCCGTCGGTCTCGGTCGGCCGGTTGACCGGACGGCTGCTGTAAAGGCATGTAAAATCCATCAAAACATAATTATCATGAGTATTATTAAAGTTTCTATCGACAAAATCTACGGGATTCTCGAACCCGTGGATCTCGAATTGATAAAAGAACGGGTCGAAGTGTCGAACCGCATGTTGTCCGACGGCAGCGGCGACGGGAACGATTTTCTGGGGTGGGTGGACCTGCCCGAGCAGATTACCCCCGCCCAACTGGACGCCGTTAACGATTGCGCGAAATCGCTGGCTTCGCTGGCCGAAGTGATCGTGGTGATCGGGATCGGGGGCTCTTACCTCGGGGCGAAAGCCGTGCTGGAAGCCATGAGCGATCCGTTCCAACTGCTGCACAAGAAACAGGATAAGCCGATCGTGCTGTTCGCCGGGCAGAATCTCAGCGAGGACTATCTGTATGAGCTGCTGGCCGCTACGAAGCCGTACAAGCTGGCTGCCATCGTGATCTCCAAGTCCGGGACGACGACCGAGCCGGCCGTTGCTTTCCGGATCGTCAAAGAGGAGATCGAGACCCGTTATGGCAAAGCGGAAGCCGCCAAACGGATCGTTGCCGTGACCGATGCCAAACGCGGCGCACTGCGGACGCTGGCCACGCAGGAGGGCTACGCTACGTTCGTGATTCCGGACGACATCGGCGGACGCTATTCGGTGCTGACGCCGGTCGGCTTGCTGCCGCTGGCCGTTGCCGGAATCAACATCGGCGAATTGGTGCGCGGCGCGCAGGATATGGCGAAAATGACGGCTGCCGACGTTCCGTTCGACGAAAATCCGGCCGTTCAGTATGCGGCTGCGCGGAACGCGTTGTACAAAAAGGGGTATAAGATCGAGATACTGGCCAGCTACGATCCGAGGCTCCAGTACGTGTCCGAATGGTGGAAGCAGCTTTACGGGGAGAGCGAAGGGAAAGAAGGCAAAGGTATCTTCCCGGCCAGCGTGACGCTGACCGCCGACCTGCACTCGATGGGACAGTATATCCAACAGGGCGAACGCACGCTGATAGAGACGGTTATCAGCGTCGAAAAGCCGCGGCACAGTCTGAAGATCGATTCCGATCCGGATAACCTGGACGGACTGAACTACCTGGCCGGCAAACGGATCGGCGAAGTGAATCTGATGGCCGAGATGGGGACGATGCTGGCCCACGTGGACGGCGGCGTGCCGAATATCCGGATCGAAATTCCCGAGTTGAACGAGTACTACCTCGGCGCCCTGCTCTACTTCTTCGAAAAATCATGCGGTATCAGCGGTTATACGTTGGGCGTCAATCCGTTCGATCAGCCGGGCGTGGAGGCGTACAAGAAGAATATGTTCGCGCTGCTCGGCAAGCCGGGTTACGAGGACGAGGGCAAATTGCTGCGTGCCCGGTTGTAAGTCCGCTGCGGATTCGGCGAACGGGAATTTTAAATTTTTTTACGAAACTCGTCGGATTGCGCCGGAAAATGATTAAATTTGAAACCCGGATCGGACGGAATCGACCGGGAAAGCGTCCGGATGCGATTGCGCCGGACGGACGGTCGGCGCAACGACGTTGCGAGGCGGCCGCCGTAAACGGAGAATTTCCGAATTTGTTAACCTAAAAATAAGTTGTCATGGTAAATTACAAAGATTTGGGTCTTGTGAACACGAGAGAGATGTTTAAAAAGGCCATCGAGGGCAAATACGCCATCGCTGCATTCAACTTCAACAACATGGAGCAGATGCAGGCCATTATTCAGGCTACCGTCGAAACGAAATCGCCGGTGATCCTGCAGGTGTCGAGCGGTGCCCGTAAGTATGCCAATCAGACCCTGCTTCGTTATATGGCTCAGGGTGCGGTGGAATATGCCAAGGAACTGGGTTGCGCTCATCCGCAGATCGTGCTGCACCTCGACCACGGCGATTCGTTCGAACTCTGCAAGTCGTGCATCGACATGGGTTTCTCGTCGGTGATGATCGACGGTTCGCACCTGCCCTACGAAGAGAATATCGCGCTGACCAAAAAAGTGGTCGACTATGCGCACCAGTTCGACGTGACCGTCGAAGGCGAGCTCGGCGTACTGGCCGGTATCGAGGACGACGTGAAGGCCGAACACCACACCTACACCGAACCCGACCAGGTAGTCGATTTCGTATCGCGTACCGGCGTCGATTCGCTGGCTATCTCGATCGGAACGTCGCACGGCGCCAATAAATTTACGCCGGAGCAGTGCACCCGCGACGCCAACGGCGTTCTGGTTCCGCCCCCGTTGCGTTTCGATATTCTTCAGGAGATCGAAAAGCGCATTCCTGGCTTCCCGATCGTGTTGCACGGATCTTCGTCGGTTCCGCAGGATCTGGTCGCCGTTATCAACAAATACGGCGGCGCGCTGAAAGATGCGATCGGTATTCCCGAAGAACAGCTCCGCAAGGCTGCCGAAAGCGCCGTTTGCAAGATCAACATCGACTCCGACGGCCGTCTGGCGATGACCGCTGCCGTTCGTGAAGTGCTGGCTACCAAGCCGGCCGAGTTTGACCCGCGCAAATACCTGGGCCCGGCCCGCGAAAGCCTGAAAAAATTGTACGAACACAAACTGATTAATGTACTGGGATCGGCCGGCAAAGTTCAATGCTAACCGTCCGTCCGTTTCGACCCCGAGACGCGTCCATTGCGGACGGCGTCTCTTTTTTTTGTCGCCGCGCCTTGTACATTGCCGTTTTTTGGTTACCTTCGCGTCACGGGAAAGTGGTTTGTCACCGAGAAAGCACTCTGCCAACAGCCTGACCCGCATCCGTTTGAAGGCGGTGCGGATATTGTTCAACGAATTTTGAAGCTGTATGGATGATGATGCGGAACCGAATAGTTGCGGTATCTTACCTCAATACCATACCTTTTATATATGGTATCGAGCATGCGGGAATTGACCTGTATGCCGATCTTTTGCTCTCCCCGCCCCGGGGATGCGCTTCCCTGTTGCGCGACGGCGGCGCGGAAATCGCGCTGATTCCCGTAGCGGCCGTCCCGTCGATTCCCGATATCCGCATCGTTACGCCGTTCTGCATCGGTGCGAGCCGTTCGGTTCGCACGGTGGTGTTGGCGGCTGATTCTCCGCTGGATCGGCTCGATACGATTTATCTCGACAGCCATTCGCTGACTTCGGTGAGATTGGTGCGCATCCTCGCGTCGAAGTTGTGGGGGATCCGTCCCGAATGGAAAGAACTGAAAGATTTCTCTGCACTGAACGCTCCGCAGCCGCGGACGGGGTATCTGATCATCGGCGACAAGGTGTTCGACCATGAGGAAAAGTTCCGGTATCGTTACGATCTGGCCGACGCATGGCGTGAAATGACGGGGCTTCCTTTCGCTTTCGCGGCGTGGGTGGCGCGTTCCGGCGTGGACGACCGGACCGTCGAACGGCTCGCCGAGGCGCTCGATTACGGCGTCCGGCACATTCCCGAAGCGATCGCTTGTTACGGTTACGGCGACAGAAGTTATGCTTACGATTACCTGACGCGGAATATCGATTTTGTTTTTGATGAGCAGAAGCGCCGTGCGACGGCGCTTTACTGGCAGGAGGGCAGGAAGATCGACCCTCCGATCAATCCCGGTTGAACTTCCGGTTGACGCGCCCCCGGAGGGACGGAAGCGACCCGACTATTCACCCTCTAAAGCTCAAGAACAATGATTACTATTTACCTGAAGCAATATAACAAAATCGTTCGCAACGCGGACGTCAGGCTTTTCGACGATCTCGGTTACGACGATATTTTGTGGATCGACCTGCTTTCTCCGACGATCAAAGAGCAGAAAGCCGTGGAGAACTTTTTGGAGATCAACCTACAGACGCGTCAGCAGGTCGAGGAGATCGAGAGTTCGTCCAAATATTCGGAAACCGAGAATGCGATCATCTGCAATTCGAACTTTTTCATTCCGAATCCCGAGGCGTTCAGTATCGAGCCCGTTTCGTTCATCATTACCGAAGGCGTGTTGGTGTCGGTGCGCACCAGCGAATTCAGGACGTTTACCGAAAGCGCGAAACGGCTGCAGATGAACTACCGGGCCTACTCGACCGGCTACCACCTGCTGATCTCGATCCTCGAGGTGCGGATCGATTTCGATGCCGACCTGGTCGAAGCCCTGGCCAAAAACATCGCCACGCTGAGCAAAAACATGAACCTCAGCGAACATATCGACAAGGAAACCCTCAAGCAGATCAGCCACATGCAGGAGAATACGATGTTGATCCGCGAAAACATCTTCGACCGGCAGCGTATCCTGTCGGGCATCCTGCGCAGCGAACGTTTCCCGAACGACATCTATCCGAAGCTGCAACTGATGATCAAGGACGTCAATTCGCTGATCAATCATGCCGATTTCAGTTCCGAACGGCTCGACTACATGCAGGATACCGCGCTCGGTCTGATTAATATCGAACAGAGTAACGTGACCAAGATCTTTACCGTCGCCGCGCTGTTTTTCATGCCTCCGACGATGATCGCCAGCATCTACGGAATGAATTTCGAGAGCATCCAGGAGTTGCGCTGGCAGTACGGCTATGAGTTCGCGCTGGGGCTGATGGTGCTCGTGTCTGCGCTTACGTACCTGTTTTTCCGGTGGAAGAAATGGCTTTAGGAGTGTCCGAAATATGAACTTTACAGTCTTCATGCCTATGAGAACAAACCGGATGAAATACGTCGGGATCGTTTTGGCGCTGTTGCTCGGGACGTTTTCCGGGCGCGCGGCCGATTCTACGGGGCGGAAGTTGGTCTATACCTTCCCGATCCGCGAAGACATCATGCCGTCGGTCGAACGGCTGACCGGGAAATGCCTCGCGCAGGCGGACGAGATGGGAGCCGACCTGGTGGTTATCCAAATGAATACGTACGGCGGAGTCGTCGCGGCGGCCGATTCGATCCGCACGATGCTGCTCAATTCCCGGATTCCGGTATGGGTGTGGATCGACAACCAGGCCGCTTCGGCCGGCGCGTTGATCGCGCTGGCGGCCGATCGCATTTACATTCGTCCGGGCGGCAATATCGGCGCCGCGTCGGTGGTCGATCAGCAGGGGCGGCCGATGCCGGACAAGTACCAGAGTTTCATGCGCGCGACAATGCGGTCGACGGCCGAAGCCCACGGCAAGGTCGTGGAGCGGGTAGACGGAACGGATACCGTCTGGCGCTGGCGGCGCGATCCGGCGATCGCCGAAGCGATGGTCGGGACGACCGCCGGGGACAGTACGACGGTCGGCGTCCTGACGCTGACGGCCGACGAGGCCCTCGCCCGGCATTACAGCGAAGGCAAGGCCGTTTCGGTCGCCGAGGTGCTGTCGAATGCCGGAGTCGTCGATTATACGCTTCATGAATACAATCCGACGACACTCGACCGCGTGCTCGGCTGGTTGATGAACCCGTTCGCGCAGGGAATTTTCATCATGCTGATCGTCGGCGGGATCTACTTCGAGTTGCAGACCCCCGGAGTGGGTTTCCCGCTGGTTGCCGCCGTGCTCGGAGCCGTGCTTTATTTTTCGCCGCTTTACCTCGAGGGGATGGTGCAGAATTGGGAACCGATCCTTTTTGTCGTCGGGCTGCTGCTGATCGCCGTCGAGATTTTCGTGCTGCCGGGGTTCGGCATTGCGGGGATCGCCGGGATCGTGGCGGTTGTGACGGGGCTTGCGTTCGCCGCGATTGACAACGATGTTTTGCGGCACGTCTTTTCCGGAGAACTGTCCGCCGGGCGGATCGTCCGGCCGTTTCTGGTCGTTATCGTCGGTTCCGTCGCGGCATTCGTCGCCGCGCTTTATTTCGGCCGCCGCTTTTTGACGGGCGATTCGCGGTTGCGCAGCCGGATCGTGCTGACGACCGACCTGACTCCCGAACAGGGTTATGTCGGCCACCGGTTGCCGCAGGACGGCCTGGTCGGCCGCACCGGGACGGTCACCGCCGTTCTGCGTCCGTCCGGAAAGATCGTGCTCGACGGGATTTATTACGATGCGGTCGCCGAAAACGGACTTTTTATCGGACGGGGCGAAAAAGTGCGGGTCGTACGCGTCGGGAACGGGCAACTCTATTGCAAACAGGACTTTTCAGACCCTTCGGAATCCTGAAACGATCTTCCCTCGGTCGCCGAAAACGGATTTTCTGTAAAAAATGCGATCTTTCTTTGATTATTAGTTGGTTGCTTCGTAAAAAAACGTTAGATTTGCAGTCGCTTTGAGAAGACTCTCTTTTGAGGAAGGAGGGTAGCCAAGGCGGAATACAAACCTTTTAAATTCAAAACAATGGGTTATTTAAATGCAGACAAAAAGCAGGAGCTTTTTGCAACCTACGGAAAGTCTAATACCGACACCGGTTCTCCCGAGAGCCAGGTAGCGTTATTTTCTTACCGTATCAACCACCTCACCGAGCACCTCAAAAAAAACAAGAAAGACTTCGGTACGCAGCGCTCGCTGCTGCGTCTGGTCGGAAAACGCCGTCAGCTTCTTGATTATTTGAAAAAGGTTGATATTGAAAGATATAGAGCCGTAGTAAAAGCTCTGGAACTCAGGAAGTAATTTTCCGGGTTACCGACGGAATAGGCTGCCCTCTCGTAGGGCAGCTTTATTCTCATTAAAACGGTTCTTTTTCGGAGAGTGCGGATTGCCCGTTGAATTTAGTTTTTCATAGACACTTAGAAGGATAAAAACATGTATAATGCAACACAAAAGGTGATTTCATTGAGCGGAGGTCGCGAGATAATCATCGAAACCGGAAAATTAGCAAAACAAGCCGACGGTTCGGTTGTTGTCAAACAGGGCAACACCATGTTGCTCGCCACGGTGACGGCAGCCAAAGAGGCTAAGGACGACTGCGATTTTATGCCGCTGTCGGTCGAATACAAGGAAAAATACGCATCCTGCGGTCGTTTCCCCGGCGGGTTCCTGAAACGGGAAGGCCGTGCGTCGGATTACGAAATTCTCGTATCGCGTTTGATCGACCGCGCGCTGCGGCCGCTGTTCCCTTCCGATTTCCATGCGGAAGTATTCGTTACCGTCAACTTGATTTCCGCCGATAAAGATATCATGCCCGATGCGCTGGCCGGGCTGGCCGCGTCGGCTGCGCTGGCCGTTTCGGACGTTCCGTTCGGCGGCCCGATTTCCGAGGTGCGCGTGTCGCGGATCAACGGGGAGTTCGTGATCAATCCGACGTTCTCGCAGAACGCCGACGCCGATCTGGACATCATGGTGGGCGCTACGATCGACAACATCCTGATGGTCGAAGGCGAGATGAAAGAGGTGTCCGAAGCGGTCATGCTCGACGCCATCAAATTCGCTCATGAAGAGATCAAAAAGCACTGTGCCGCGCAGATCGAACTTTCAAAAGAGTTGGGTAAGGACGTGAAACGCACCTACTGCCACGAAAGCAACGACGAGGAATTGCGCCAACAGGTGATCGCCGCCACGTACGACAAAGCTTACGAGATCGCGAAGTCGATGACTGCGAAACACGAGCGTTCGGAGAAATTCGATGCGCTGGAAGCCGAATTCGAAGCGCAATTCAGCGAAGAATTCCTGGCGGAAAAAGGCGCATTGATCAAGCGTTATTTCCACGATGACGTGCTGAAAAAAGCGATGCGCAACATGATTCTCGACGAGGGGATACGTCTGGACGGCCGTAAGACCACCGAGATCCGTCCGATCTGGTGCGAGGTGGATTACCTGCCCGCGGCGCACGGTTCGGCTGTTTTCACGCGCGGCGAAACCCAGTCGCTGACGACTGTAACGCTCGGGACGAAACTCGATGAGAAGCAGATCGACGACGTGCTCGTGAAAGGCACCGAACAGTTCGTGCTGCATTATAACTTCCCGCCGTTCTCGACCGGCGAAGCGCGTCCCGCACGCGGCCTGTCGCGTCGCGAGATCGGCCATGGCAACCTGGCATGGCGCGCGCTGAAGCCGATGGTACCGGTGGGCGAAGAGAATCCGTACGCCGTTCGCGTCGTATCCGATATTCTGGAATCCAACGGTTCGTCCTCGATGGCTACCGTGTGTGCCGGAACGCTGGCGCTGATGGATGCCGGGGTGAAGATCAAGAAACCGGTTTCCGGGATCGCCATGGGCTGATTACCGACGCCAAAACCGGAAAATACGCCGTGCTGTCCGATATCTTGGGCGATGAAGACCACCTCGGCGACATGGACTTCAAGGTGACCGGTACCAAAGACGGTATTACCGCTACTCAGATGGACATCAAGGTGGACGGTCTTTCGTACGAAGTGCTGGCCAATGCGCTCGAACAGGCCAAACAGGGCCGTATGCACATTCTTGGCAAGATACTGAAACGATATCCGAACCGCGCGCCGAACTCAAACCGTTCGTTCCGCGGATCGAGCAGATCGTGATCCCGCAGGAATTTATCGGTGCGGTGATCGGCCCGGGAGGCAAAGTGATTCAGGAGATTCAGAAGACGACCGGCACGACGATTACGATCACCGAAAAGGACGAAAAGGGATACGTGGACATTTTCGGCGAAAACAAGGAGGCTCTCGAAGCGGCTATGGCCCGTATCAAAGGGATCGTGGCGATTCCGGAAGTCGGCGAAATTTACCGGGGAAAGATTCGTTCGATCGTCGCTTTCGGCGCATTTGTGGAGATCATGCCGGGCAAAGACGGTCTGCTGCACATCTCCGAAATCGCCAACAAACGTTTCGAAACGATGGAAGAAACCGGCCTGAAGGAGGGCGATATGATCGAAGTCAAACTGATCGGTGTTGATCCTAAAAATGGCAAGCTGAAACTTTCGAAAAAAGCTCTTTTAAAGTCTGATAAACAATAGTTTGATGACTGATATCCTACCCAGGGGAGGTATCGGGTTCAAAAATAAGTCGATTTTTTAATTGTTATTTAAAATATATTCTTATTTTTGCGGATATCAACTATGGCGTTGAGGATTAATAGATTAAAACCAGAGATAAACAATTAATTAATTTTTAAAGCACTGATTATGAAAAGTTTAGTAAAAAGTTTCATGCTCGCTTCTTTAGCAATACTGCTAGCCAGCTGTAATTGCTACAACAAGATGTTGAAAAAAGTGGACAGAGTGAGTGTGTCTGCAACGCCTGCCGTGCTGACCCTGAAGGGTAGCAACGTCGTTACGGACGTACGTGTTGATTTCCCTGCTAAGTACTTCAACAAGAAAGCCGTACTGAAGGTTACTCCGGTTCTGGTATTCGAAGGCGGAGAGTTGGTAGGTACTCCCAAATTCATCCAGGGTGAAAAAGTAAAGGATAACTACACCGTTATTCCTTACAAGACCGGCGGTTCCTATACGCAGGCCGTGTCGTTCCCGTACGACGAACGCGCTAAACTTTCGACCCTCGAACTGCGTATCGAGTCGAAGTGCTCAAAAGGCTGCAAAAAACGCAAGGAATTTACTCCGTTTGCAGCCATCCCGGTTGCCGAAGGCGTAAGCACCATCCAGGCTCTGGCTGACAATGCCGCTTACCTGTCGATCATGCCCGACAACTTCAAGAGAGTGACCACCATTTCTCAGAATGCCGAAATCATGTACCTGATCAACAAATCGAACGTTCGTCCGGGCGAGTTGACCAAGGATCAGGTGAAGATGTTCGAAGCTTTCGTAAAAGAGTACTCGGACAAGGATCGCGCTACGCTGGGTAACGTATATGCAAAAGGTTACGCTTCTCCCGACGGCCCGGTTAAGTTCAACGACGAACTGTCGAAGGCTCGTAGCGAAAGCGGTCAGAAAGCCATCAGCAAAACGCTCGAAAGCGTAAACCCGAAATACGATATCGCCGCTTACGGTGAAGACTGGGAAGGTTTCAAAGAACTGGTTTCTGCTTCGGACATCAAAGACAAAGACCTGATTCTGCAGGTTCTGGCCATGTACGACAATCCGGTGAAACGCGACGAAGAGATCAAGAACATGACTTCCGTATTCGATGTGCTGGCTAAGGAAATCCTGCCGCAGTTGCGTCGTACGAAGCTGATCGCCGATGTGGATATCGAAGGCCGCACCGATGCCGAGATCAAAGAAGCTGCCGCTTCGAACATCGACGTACTGAGCGAAGAAGAGATGCTGTATGCCGCTACGTTGACCGACGATGCCGCTGCCCAACTGAAAGCTTACCAGGCTGCCGCTACCAAATACAACAGCGTTCGCGGTTACAACAACGCAGGTGTGGTTTATGCGCGTGCCGGTAAAGTTTCTCAGGCTAAAGCCCTGTTCGAAAAGGCTGCAGGTATGAGCAAAGATGCCGCTATCACCAACAACCTGGGCGTCGTAGCCCTGATGAGCGGTGACGCTGCTGCGGCTCAGAAATATTTCGCTGCTCTGAATACGGCCGATTCGAAAGCCAACATGGGTCTGGTTAACCTGGCAGAAGGAAACTATGCCGAGGCTGCCAAAGCGCTGAGCGGTTACAACCTCGCAGTCGCTGAAGTTCTCAACGGCAACCTGTCGAAAGCAAAATCGCTGCTGTCGAACGAAAAATCGGCTGAAGCCGACTACCTGAAAGCAGTTATCGCTATGCGCGAAGGTAACTCTTCTTCCGCTGTTGCCAACCTGAAGAGCGCTATCGCCAAAGATCCCGCTATGAAGGCTCAGGCTACCAAGGACGTCGAGTTCTCGAAACTGTTCGGAACGACCGAGTTCCTCGCTTTGTAAGAGAAACTTACGGATAAAAAACGAGGCCTCCCCGCTGTCGGGGAGGCCTTCGTTTTTTATCCGTGAATGTCTATGTGAGTATCCGGGAATAAAGGGACGAAGAAGTTCCGAGAGGGGCGTGCCGATGGATCTGGCGGGGGATGCGGATGGTTTTGCGTATGGTCTCGGTTAAGCGTCGTTTGGGGCTTGTCGGGGGTATTCCGACGATCCGGTTTCCGTTCCGGCGAGAGCAAACGGGCGGTTTGCGACGACGGTGCGGAGAAGCGTCGTGTGTTTTCGGACGGATCTGTATATGGGCAATGTTTCGGAAAGACGTTTCGAAGAGAAGGCTGCGATTTGCAATCGCAGCCTTCTCTTTTACTCGAAAGAACATTTGCCGGGAGAATGTTCGTCCGGCAGATTTAGATCTCGGCTTCGGCTGAAATCAGTCCCGGGGAATCGAAGGTCGCTTTCACGGCGGCGGAATCCGGTTTTAAGTAGACGACCATGCGTCCGCCCGAGCAGCGTCCCCGTTCTGCGGACGCGTATTTGAGGCCCTGCGGGTCGTATTGATTGCCGTTATCGAATCCGAGCAGGCGTTCGGACGGGATGTTTCCAGGGGTAATCTCCGCCTCGGAATCGGGGATACGGATTCCTTCCTTGTCGACGACGCAGAGTTCTACTCGGATAACGTCGTCGTAGCGAAAAATGCGCGATACTTCGACCGCATATGGCTTCCCGGCCGTGAGGAGCCGGTGTTCGGCAACCTTTTTCCCTTGCCTGTAACCGGTTGCCGAAATCGTGCCGGCTTTGAAGGGGACATTCCACAGAGCGTAATAGTCGTTCCGCCCGACCGGCTTCCGGCCCAGGCTGCGCCGGCCGATTCGGAGCTCGACTTCGTCGCAGTTCGAGTAGGCGTAAACTTCCAGGGTGTCCTGATCCCGCCCCTGCCAGTTCCAGTGGTCGGCTACGTTGCGCGGACTCCAATCGAAATCGCGGTCGGGGCCCTGGCGGACGCCGATATGGACGACGGGTTCGTCCGACCAGTAGCTTTTGCGCAGGTAGTATTCCGGTTTCGGGAAGCCGGCGATATCGAGCATTCCTTCGTCCCAGCCGCGGTAATCCGGCCACACGATTTCGCCGAGGTAGTCGTAGCCCACCCAGACGAATTCGCCGATCGCGCCGGCGTTGTCGCGTATCGATACGTGGTTGCGGGTTTTATGATAAGTCTCCGTGCCGAGCAGGATGCGGTTCGGGTAACGGGCGTGTTCGGCGGCGTACAGGCTGTCCGGATGGATGCGGTCGATGTAGTTGTAACCCGCGATGTCGAACTGATCCATAAAGCCGTAAATATTGGCTCCGACGAAGAAGTCGCAGGCGGCGGTTACCGGCCGCGTGGGGTCTTCCTCACGGGTGATGGCTTTCAGCTTTTGTGCGATTTCGATTCCCTGGATGCGCTGGTTCGGAATTTCGTTGCCGAGCACGTACAGCGCGACGCACGGGTGGTTCCGGTCGCGGCGGATCATTCTGCGCAGGTCGGTTTCGCCCCACTGATCGAAATAGAGGTGGTAGGTATAGGGCATTTTTCCGTACGAACTTTCCGAATAGCCCCATTCCTGCCCGCGGTTCCATTCGTCGAAAATTTCGTTCGACACGTAAAAACCGAGCGAGTCGCACAGATCGTAGAATTCGGGCGCGAACGGGTAATGGCTGAGCCGAACAGCATTACAGCCCATCGCTTTCAGCGTTTCGAGTCTTTCCTGCCATACCCCGAGCGGTACGGCGCTGCCGAAACAACCTACGTTCTGGTGCAAGCATACCCCCTGTAGTTTGACCTGCCGGCCGTTGACTTCCATACCCCGTTCGGGCGAAAAACGAATCGTACGCACTCCGACCGGATAGCTTACCCGGTCGGCCTCGCGGCCGTCGTAGGAGATCGTACCGACCAGTTTATAAAGGTAAGGGGTCTGGTCCGACCACAGATGCGGGCGGTCGATTTCGATTTGTTGCCTTAGATCGGCTTCGCTGTAATCCCCGATCCGATGTTTGGTCGAGACCCGTTTTATTTCCTGGCCGTCTGCGTCGTAAAGGATCGAAGTGAGCGTGCATTCCTTCTGCACCCGGTTGTTGGCGTCGGTTTTCGGCGCGGCGTCGGCGTTGCCGTCGCGCAGCCAGACGTACAGCGACTTATTGTCGGTCCAGGTAAACCGCGTCTCAGGGTAGTTGTGGTTGATGACGTGGTAGTTGATTTCGATTCGGGCCCGTTCCGCCGAAACTTCCGGAGTCGTGATGAAAACGCCTCCGTCGGTAAAGTGCATCTGCGACGTGACGATCAGGTGAACGTTCCGGTAGATGCCCGATCCGGTGTACCAGCGCGACCCGGGTTGCAACGAATTGTCGACGCGGACGGCGAGCACGTTCAGCGTATCGCGGCGGACGAAAGGGGTGATGTCGTATTCGAACGAATTGTACCCGTTCGGGTATTCGCCGACCATGCGGCCGTTGATCCATACCTGGGATTTCATGTAGACGCCGTCGAAACGGACGAAAACGCGGTTTCCTTCGGAACCGGCGGGGGCTTCGAAGGAATGCCTGTACCAGCCGGTTCCGCACGGCATGAAGCCGCCTTGCGGTCCGCTCGGATTCCGTTTGTCGTAAGCGCCTGCGATGCTCCAGTCGTGCGGCAGGTCGAGCCGTTGCCAACCGCTGTCGTCGAAGGCCGGTTCGCCGTACGTCCGGTCGTCGTCCAGCGTAAAACGCCAGTTGCGGTTGATATCGATGATTTCACGGGCTTCTGCGGGAAACGCCGCAGGCAGCGCGGCGGCCAGCAGCAGGATCGATCGGTAAATTCGTTTCATCGTGTCGGTTTTGGGTTGTTTAAAATCGATGCAAGTTAACGATTCGAAGATAAATTACCAAAGCCGATGCTTCACCGGGATTTGCAAAAGGAGGATCGCGCCGAAATTTTACGGCTGGACGGATCGCGCCCGTCGGGTCTGACACGGCACAAAATGAATCGTACGAAACCGACGGTTCACCGAATGATTCTGGAGAACCGTCGTTACAAAGGGTTGCAGCATAATCGTTGTGTCGGCGATCAGCCGGCCCACAACCCGAACAGCAGGTAAGCCATTACCAGCGTGACCACGATATTGAATCCCTGGGCGACGAAGAAGGTGGCGATGTTGCTTTTGTTTTCTTTTTTGAAGATGAACCGGAAATCGGTCTCAAGCCCGATGCACACGAAAGCCAGCGAGAACATGACCTCGCGCAGTCCTTTGGCCAATCCCCCGAGCGCTTTGGCCTCCTGCAGCGGCATACAGAAACTGAAGACCAGCGAAGCGATTACGAAACCCACGACAAACTTGGGAAACCGATCCCAGATCACTTTCGCGGTGGGGCGTTCGGTGCGATTGGTTCCGCGCAGCGACCAGTAGATCGAGATGGCGAATGCGGCGATTCCCAGCAGTACGTTTTGGGACGATTTGATGATGACGCTGTACATCTCGGCCGTTTCTCCCAGGAATTTGCCGGCGGCGACTACGGCTCCCGTCGTGTCGATGGTACCCCCGAGCCATGCTCCCGCCACTTCCGGCGTAAGTCCCATCCATTTTGCCAGAAGCGGCATCAGGTACATCATCGGGATGGCCACGACCAGGACGATGGAAACCACGAAAGACAGCTTTTTGCTGTCGCCTTTGATGGCTCCGCAGGTCGCTATCGCCGCCGATACGCCGCAGATCGATACGGCGCTCGCCAGCATAATGCCCATTTCGCTGTCCAGTTTTAGCTTTCTGGCGAGCCAGAAAGTGAAATACCAGACGGTAAAGACGACGACGACGGCCTGGAGCATACCTAAAGCTCCGGCTTTCAGAATTTCTCCGAACAGAACGGACGTGCCGAGCAGGATCAGGCCGATTTTAATGTAGTATTCGCTTCTGACGGCCGGGGAAAGCCATTTGGGTAATCCGACGGTATTGCGGATCAGTAGTCCTAGAATCACCGAGAAAAAGACGGATTCGAGTCCCGCCGTTTTGATGGACGGAAGCATCGAAACGTATTGACAAAGGGCCGAGAGGACGAATATGGCGGCGAAAGAGGGGATGAAACCCCGCAGCCGGTCGCCCATCAGTTTGATACCGAGCGCGGAAAACAGGGCTGCGATTAAGAACATGCCGGCGACCGATAGCCAGGAACCGGCGGTAGACAATGTTTTGGGAAATGCGGGAATCCAGCCGGGCACTGTTATTACGGCGACCACCAGCAACAGGCCCATGATCGTTGCCATCCAGTCTTCGTTGCGAAAACTACCCCAGAAATTTCGTTTCATAAAGTTCGGTTTGCGATTCCGGGCAAAGATACGCCGATGCGCCGGTAAGTTCAATAGGTGCAAATACTTATTCCGTATTGCGCGGTTTTGCGCACGGGCGGGTGTGCGTGACGCCGGATTCCGGCCGAAACGTTCCGACCGGTCGCGGACGGAGCGTGTGCCGCACGCAATCTTTGGAAAGCCGATACTGTGATGGATTTTCGCCTGTCTTCTCATCATGTTTCTATAAAAACGTCCGACTTGTTTTCAGATCGGACGAATACTTTGCTTGCTTCGCGGGTTGGTGTTCCAGTTACCCGCCAGACAGTATATGTATCGCGGCTTCCTCTCAGTCCGTGCGTATCGGTAAACCGTAAAAAATGCCGTATTTGCACCACATATTCCCGGCGGGTCTAACTGTCAAATACCTGCCCTACAATGGAATCCAGCCGATTCGACGGCAATAATTCCAAAAGATTCATAACTCTATTACTTAAGTATACGAAACGGCAAATAAAAACGGAAACGGTCTTGCGACACCCGATATCGGAACGCTGGCAACGAGTGTATATCGGATGACTCAAAAGGCCGGAAGCGTCTCGGAACCGGGTTTTGCAGGGGGACGATCACCCTCCGAAGCCGGGCGATCGGGAGGAAAATTCGTTGTTTGTAAATTAACAGAATCGTCCGTTGAAATTTGGCACGACGCTGCGAATCCGCTATCTTCGCCGTATTCAAACATTGTGATTATGCAAGACATCATAAACGGACGCTGCGGCTGGTGCGGAACCGACGAGCTGTATGTGAAATACCATGATCGGGAGTGGGGAAAATTGGTGACCGACGACAAGACGCTGTTCGAGTTTCTCGTGCTGGAGAGCGCCCAAGCCGGATTGAGCTGGATAACTATTCTCAGGAAGCGCGAGGGGTATCGCAAAGCCTTTTGCGATTTCGATGCCGAGCGGGTGGCGCAAATGACCGATGAAGACGTCGAACGGCTGATGCGATTCGACGGCATTGTGAGAAACCGTCTGAAAATCAAAGCGGCGATCACCAATGCAAGGCTGCTGCTCGCCATACAAAAGGAGTTCGGCAGTTTTTACGAATACACCCTGTCGTTCTTCCCCGACAGAAAACCGATTGTCAACACCTTCCGGTCGTTGAGCGAGATTCCGGCATCTTCTCCCGAATCCGACGCCATGAGCAAGGACATGAAAAAACGAGGATTCAAATTCTTCGGGACTACGATTTGTTACGCCCACTTGCAGGCTTCGGGGTTTATCAACGATCACCTGGAGGACTGCATTTGCCGAAAAGATCCGAAATTTCGGCACGTAACCGTATAACCGCATGAAAAACAAGCCGGGCGGGAAACAGGGCGCGCGGATTTCCCGGGTCTCCATGCTCCTCCCGGAAGCGGAAGACGGAAGCAATCCGCACGATCCCGTCCCTCGCGACCTCCTTTTTATCCCTTCCGGGAGATTATATGACTAAAATTATTAATTTTGCCGGTACTAACCGTTCATCTGTGTTTTATGAAAAAGATAGCTGTTCTGCTAACGATCTTGTCGCTGACCGCCGTCACGGGGCTCAGCGCCCAGAACTATAACTGGGCAATCGGCGTCCGCGGCGGCGTAACCGCCTCCGGCATCACCGTACGGCACAATTTCGACCCGGTCAACTCGATCGAAGGCATGCTCGACTTCGCACAGGGATTCAACGTGTACGCCCTCTACGAACGGAACGTGCCGGTAATCGCCAGCGGATTCAACTTCTATTACGGCGCCGGCGTCAACATCGGGTCGTGGGACCATCACGAAGGCAAATTCACGTTCGGGATCAACGGGATCGTCGGACTCGAATACAAAGTCGCTTCGATTCCTCTGGCATTCTCTTTGGATTATAAACCGAACCTGAACGTGATCGGAAAAACCGGATTCCACGCCGCCGATTTCGGGTTGGGCATCAAAGTCACCTTCTGATCGGGCCGTAACGCCCGGATACGACATCAAAACCAATAAACCTTAATCCATCAGGGTAATGAAAAAAATTTTATATCTCTTCGCGCTGTTGCTGCTCGCGTCCTGCACGGGCGGACAAAAACCGAGCGACTGACCAGCCAAAACGATTCGCTGGCCGTAGCCGTCGCCCAAAAAGATTCCGTGCTCAACGAAGTTTCTCGTCGCTGAGCACCGTTACCGAGAATCTGAACGCAATCAAATCCCGGGAAAACATCATCAACGAAAATATCGACAAAGGCGAAATCCCGAAGGAACCACCACGCAGATCAACGAGGACATCGAAGCGATCAACCAACTGCTGATCGCCAACCGGCAGACGATCGCCCGGTTGCAACAGTCGGCCGACCAGCTTAAAAAAGCGAACGTCAAAATCGGCAGTTTCGAGAAGCTGATCGCGCAACTGAACGCCCAGATCGAATCGAAAGACCAGGAAATCAAAATTCTGAAACAAAATCTCGAAAACATGCACGTCCAGGTCGCCGAACTGACCGAGCAGGTTTCGGGACTCAATACGCAGGTCAGCGGACTGACCGCCGAAAAGACCTCGCTCGAAGGGGAGGTAAAAACCCAGAACAACATCCTGAATACCGGATATTACATCGTGGGATCGGAAAAGGAACTGCTCTCGAAAGAGATCGTCTACAAGAGCGGATTCATCGGCAGAACGCTGAAAATCAACGAAAACAGAAGCCTCGACAGCTTCACCCAGGTCGATATCCGGAATTTCGACGACGTGAAAATCGGACACAAGAAAGCGACGCTCGTCAGTTCGCATCCGGCCGGGTCGTACGAATTCGTGATGAACGACAGCGGCGTGTTCGAATCGCTGGTCATCAAGGACAAAAGCAAATTCTGGGAGTATTCCAAAGTACTGGTCATCAGCTATAAGTAGTTGATCGCAACGGCGATGCTTTCGAATGCGCCGTCTTCGGAAGCGGTTTCGGGAACGGCGGTCGGTTTTTCGCGGAAAAACGGATGCATTGTTTTGGAAAACCGGATTGATTTACTAACTTTGCATCCTCAATCGTAGAAATTTACTGATTTTTAACTATTTTTAAACAAAAAACATCATGAAAAAGGGGATTCATCCTGAGAATTATCGTTTGGTGGCATTCAAGGATATGTCGAATGATCATGTGTTTTTGTGCAGGTCCGCCGTTCAGACAAAAGAAACCATCGAAGTGAATGGCGAAACCTATCCCGTGTATAAGATGGAAATTTCCAACACGTCGCACCCGTTCTACACCGGTAAGATGAAGTTGGTTGACACCGCAGGACGCGTCGATAAGTTTATGAGCCGCTATCAAAAACATTACGATAAAAAAGCCGCCAACAAATAGCAGGCGCTTTGATCTCAACAACCGAAACGGGCACTTTTCGAAGCGCCCGTTTTCTTTTGGCGCGATTCGCGTTCCCGAAGTTCCGCGCCCCCGAAGAACAAAAAAGCCGTTCCGGACGATTCCGGAACGGCTTCGTAATCCGTCGGCGGATCTATTTCCTCACGCTGAAAGCATAGACGCAGGTCTGCGTATAAGTCTCGCCCGGGCGCAACACGGCGGACGGAAAATTCTCGTGATTCGGCGCATCGGGAAAATTCTGGGTCTCAAGAGCTATCCCCGTGCGGAAATTGTGCCGGTCGCCTCGCTTGCCGATCTCCGTCCCGTCCATAAAATTCCCGCTGTAAAACTGCAGGCCGGCTGATCGGTTTCGACCTTCATCACGATCCCCGTCGCGGGTTCGTACACTTCGGCAGCCACGCTCATCTCGTTCCCTTGTTTGTTCAGCACCCAGTTGTGATCGTATCCGCGGGCCAGTTTCATCGGTTCGAAATCGGCGTCGATTCGGCTGCCAATCGGCTGCGCCACCCGGAAATCGAGCGGAGTCCCGGCTACCGAATCGAGCGCACCGGTCGGGATCAATCCCGCATCGGTCGGCGTAAACCGGTCGGCATGGATCGTCAGCACATGCGAATCGGTACTGGAAGCCGTGTTTCCATGCAGATTGAAATAGTTGTGACTCGTCGGGTTGAGGATCGTCGGCGCATCGGTCATTGCCTGGTATTCGATCTTCAAGGCATTGTTTTTCTGCAACGTATAAGTGACGGCAATCGACAGATTACCCGGATACCCCTCTTCGCCGTCGGGAGACCGGTAGCTCATTTCGACGGCCTGTTCCCCCTGTTCGTTCTCGAACGGCCGCGCGATCCATACCTTGTTCCAGAAACCGTCGGCGCCGCCGTGCAGGTGGTTCTCCCCATCGTTCAGCGTCAACTGGTACGATTTCCCATCCAGGGTAAACCGTCCCTTACCGATCCGGTTGCCGTAACGGCCGACCACCGGGCCGCAAAACCGGTCGGGAGAGTCCAGGTAGTCGTGGATCGACTCGTATCCCCAGACGACGTCCTGGAAATCCCCTTTCGCATCGGGCACCCACAACGATACCACGCGCGCGCCGTAATTGGTGACCTGGACGACCATGCCGCTGTCGTTTCGCAGCGTGTAGAGCGACACGTCCGAGCCGTCCAACACCGTATCGAATGCCGAAACCTGAACCAGCGCCGGAGCCGTCCCGGTATGCTGCCCGCTTGTGCAGGCAAAAAAAGCACCGAACGTCGCGATAAACAAGAACTGGATTTTTTTCATAATTCCTATATTTTATGATTCCTTCGATCCGAAAACCTTTATACAAAGGTAAAAAAACCTGGAAAAAAGCAATTCGCGCCGAAAGCTTTTATATCCCGAATCTCCGTTTCGCACCCGTTTTCGAACGGAATAGCTATCTTTGCCGCATAAAAATTCAAACGAAACGGTTATGTGGCTGACACTGGCATTTTTTTCATCGCTTTTTCTCGGTCTCGACGAGGTGGCGAAGAAAAGCGCGCTGAAAGACAACGCCGTTATTCCGGTGCTGGCGCTCAGCATTCTGCTGAGCGCCGCCCTGTTCCTGCCGTTGCAATTGGTGAGCGTTTTCTCACCGGATACGCTGTTGGACACCGCCTTCTACATTCCCCCCGTATCCGCCGACGCGCACTGGGGGATTCTGCTGAAAGCGGCAATCGTACTCGGATCGTGGATATTCGGTTTCTTTGCGACCAAGCACCTGCCGCTGACGATCTCGTCGTCGGTCAAGGCGAGCCGCCCGGTTTTCGTCGTACTCGGGGCGATCCTGATTTTCGGCGAGCGGCTCAATTTCAGCCAGTGGGCCGGCGTGATCGTCGTGCTGACGGCGCTGGTCGTTTTGTCGAACCTCGACAAACGCGACGGCCGGGACGACCGCGAACCGCCGCGCCGAAAAATGCTGTGGGTCTATTTCCTGATCGCCTCGACGTTGCTGGGCGCGGCGAGTGCGCTGTGGGACAAATTCCTGATCGTCCGTTACGACCGGCTGGCCATACAGGCCTACACCTGTTACTACCAGTCGCTGATGATGATCGTGATCGTGCTGCTGATGTGGTATCCGAAACGAAAACAAACCACGCCGTTGCAGTGGCGGTGGACGATCTTTCTGACCGGATTCCTGCTGACCGTATCGGATTTTTTGTACTTCTATGCGTTGAGCGATCCCGAGGCGCTGCTGTCGGTACTCTCGCCGATCCGCCGGTCGGGCGTCGTATTCACGTTCGTCGTCGGAGCGATCCTGTTCCACGAACGGCAGATCAAGGTGAAAGCGGCGATTCTCGCCGTCGTACTGGCTGGCACCATGCTGCTCTATTTCGGATAAACCTTTCCCGAAAATACGAAAAGGCGGATCGTCGATCCGCCTTTTCGTTATCTTGTTTTCGACCGTTTATTTCGCCTGACGTTTGCGTTCGGTCTCGTTCAGGACAATCTTGCGCAGCCGGATCGACTTCGGCGTCACTTCGACATATTCGTCTTCTTTGATGTATTCGAGCGCTTCCTCCAGCGAGAAGATCACCGGCGGCGCGATCGACACCTTGTCGTCCGAACCGCTGGCGCGCATATTGGTCAGTTTTTTCGACTTGGTCAGGTTGATTACGATATCTTCCTGACGCGTGCTTTCGCCCACTACCTGTCCGGCGTAAATCTCGTCCTGCGGCGATACGAAAAACGTGCCGCGATCCTGTAGCTTGTTGATCGCATAGGCATAAGCCGTACCGGTCTCCATCGCGATCAGCGAACCGTTTTGGCGCATCTCCATATCCCCTTTATACGGTTCGAACCCTTTCAGCCGATGCGACATGACGGCTTCGCCGGCCGTAGCGGTCAGCAGGTTGCTGCGCAGCCCGATGATTCCGCGCGACGGAATTTCGAATACGATCCGCTGGCGGTCGTAAATCGAAGTCATGTCGAGCAGCGTCCCTTTGCGTTTGGTTACCAGCTCGATCGCCTTGCCCGAATACGCTTCCGGAATGTCGATCGTCAGTTCTTCGACCGGTTCGCACTTTTTCCCGTCGATCTCCTTGATAATCACTTTCGGCTGACCGACCTGCAATTCGTATCCTTCGCGGCGCATCGTTTCGATCAGCACCGACAGGTGCAGCACGCCGCGCCCGTACACGATAAAACTATCGGACGAAGCGCCCGGCACCACGCGCAACGCCAGGTTCTTTTCGAGTTCGCGGTCGAGACGCTCCTTGATGTGGCGCGACGTCACGTATTTTCCCTCCTTGCCGAAGAACGGCGAGTCGTTGATCGTAAACAACATGCTCATCGTCGGTTCGTCGATTGCGATCGGTTCCAGCGGCTCCGGATTTTCGAAATCGCAGATCGTATCGCCGATCTCGAACCCTTCGATGCCGACCAGCGCGCAAATCTCGCCGCATTCGACCCGCTCGACTTTGGTTTTGCTCAATCCGTCGAATACCATCAGATCCTTGATTCGGGTCTTGACCATCGTTTTACCGTCGCGTTTGGCCAGCGTGATCGGCATCCCCGACTTCAGCGTCCCGCGCGTCAACTTGCCGACGGCGATCCGGCCGACGTAAGGCGAATACTCCAGCGACGTGATCAGTAACTGCGGCGTACCCTCCTTTTGCTGCGGCGCCGGAATGTTGTCGATAATCGCATCGAGCAACGGGGTGATGTCCCCGGTGCGTTCTTTCCATACGTGCGACATCCAACCCTGTTTCGCACTACCGTAGATCGTCACGAAATCGAGCTGATCTTCGGTCGCGTTCAGCGTGAACATCAGGTCGAACACCTGCTCGTACACCTCTTCGGGACGGCAGTTCGGCTTGTCCACCTTATTAACCACGACGATCGGCTTTTTACCGAGCGACAGCGCCTTCTGCAACACGAAGCGCGTCTGCGGCATCGTCCCTTCGAAAGCGTCCACCAGCAGCAGCACGCCGTCGGCCATGTTCAGCACCCGCTCCACCTCGCCGCCGAAATCCGAGTGGCCCGGGGTATCGATAATGTTGATTTTTATTCCCTTATAATTCACCGACACGTTCTTCGACAGGATCGTAATCCCCCGCTCGCGTTCGAGGTCGTTATTATCGAGGATCAGTTCGCCGGTTTTTTCATTGTCACGGAAAAGGTTGCCCTGCAGGATCATTTTATCGACGAGCGTGGTTTTGCCGTGGTCGACGTGGGCAATAATCGCAATATTGCGTAAATTTTGCATAGAATGGATTTTTGTCGGGAGCAAAGGTACGAAATAAAATTTATCTTTGTATTATAATTCCGAGATATGCCGCAGGCGGAAAACGCCGGGGCGGCGCAGGACAAATCCACAGAACATGAAACAAGTGATCGAGGTTAAACGCAGGGAAGGGAAGCCTTCGCAGGTGGTCGTAGGCGACGTGATCAACTCGCTCGACAATTACCTGCCCGAAGGCAAACGGGTTATTATCATCACCGACGGGAATGTACACCGCCGTTACAAGGAGATCATCAACCGGTACGACTATTGTCTGATCGGCCTGGGGGAAACGATTAAGACCATGACGACGGTCAACAAACTCTACGCCGAATTGCTCGAACGGGGAGCCGACCGGACGACGTTCATCGTCGGCATCGGCGGCGGCATCGTTACCGATATCACCGGGTTCGTCGCGTCGACCTACATGCGCGGACTACGGTTCGGATTCGTCGCTACGACGCTGCTGGCCCAGGTGGACGCCAGCGTCGGGGGCAAAAACGGAGTCAACTACGAAGGATACAAAAATATGGTCGGCACGTTCAATCAGCCCGATTTCGTACTGTGCGACCTGTCGATGCTGCAAACGCTGCCCGACCGCGAGTTCCGGGCCGGGCTGGCCGAGATCATCAAAGCGGGCCTGATCGCCGACCGGGGCCTGTTCGAACTGTTCGAAAACCATCCGATCGACGCATTCCGCAACGACCAATCGCTGCTGAACGAAGCCATCACGCGGGCCATCCGCGTCAAAGCCGACGTCGTCGAACGCGACGAACGCGAAAGCGGTGAACGACGCAAGCTGAACCTCGGACATACGTTTGCCCACGCCATCGAAAAGTGCGGCAACGAATTCCTGCACGGCGAAGCGGTCGCGATCGGCACGGTCATGATCGCCCGCTTGTCGGCCCACTTGGGAACCGCGACGCAGGACGAAGCCGACCGCGTGCGGCGGGTATTCGAACGGATGGGCCTGCCGATTCGTACGGAGATCGACTTCAAACGGCTCGTCAAAGCGTTGAAGCACGACAAGAAAAAAGAGGCCGACTCGGTCAGCTTCGTTTTACTGCGCGGCATCGGCGACTGCGAAATCCGCCGGTTCACGTTCGACGAGATCGACCGGCTGCCGGATCCGGCGGCCGAATAATATCGACGAAAAGTCCCGAAACGAAAGCCTCCGGCACAGATACGTGCCGGAGGCTTTCGTTTCTCAATACCCCCGTTCGGGATAGTCCGCTATTTCGGAGCCTTCTTGTAAAGGTAGAATGCGATGAACGAATAGATGATGTTCGGGATCCAGACGGCGATTCCGGGCGGCAGCAATCCGCCCTTAGCAAACTCTTCGCCGAACTTGCTGAACAAGATGAACGAGAACGCCAGCACGATGCCGATGCCGATGTGAAGCCCGGTTCCTCCGCGCACTTTGCGCGACGACAGCGACACGCCGATGATCGTCAGGATAAATGTCGAGGCCGGAAAGGCGAACCGGTTGTGCCGTTCCACCTCGAAGCGGGCGATCATATCCGACCCCTTGGCCCTTTGCTGCTGGATAAAATGGCCGAGCGTTACGATATCCATTGTCTTGACCAGTTCTTCCACACGCCCCAGTTCGCTTGTATTCAGGTTTATAAGCGTATCGAGCGCCTGCGTGTTATTAAAAATCTCCTTGTCGTCCTCAAATTTCCGGTAGACGCTTTTCGGAGCGCTCCAACGTCCCGTTTCGGGATCGAACTTCGCATTCGCAGCCTCGAGCGAAGATACGATCGTCCCGTTCTCGTAAGTTTCGAGCACGAAGAACGCCGCAGTCCGGGTCTGCTCGGTATAGTCTCGGATATAAGCGAACGTGCCCGGCTCGATCTGCCGGTAAATATGCGGATCGTACTTCGCCCCCTTGATATTCTTGATGTAGTTCAATTCGAACTTCAGTCGCTCGCCGTTCGCCGCGGGAATCACCACCAGGTTCAGCACCAGGCTCAGCAGCGTGATCGCCCCGGCGCTGAGGATATAAGGCCACATCAGCCGCCGGAAACTGATCCCGGCCGACAAGATCGCGATGATCTCGGTCTGATAAGCCAATTTCGACGTGAAGAAAATAACCGCGATAAACGTGAACAGCCCACTGAACTGATTGATAAAGAACGGTATGAAATTCAGATAATACTGAAGGACGATTTTCGACAGCGGGGCCTTCAGTTCGATGAAGTCGTCGATCTTTTCGGCCGCGTCGAAGATCACGACCACGACGATGATCAGCGCAATGGCGAAAAAATAGGTCCCCAGGAACTTGCGGATGATGTAACGGTCTATGATTTTGATTCCGGGGAATTTCATATTCGTGATTCGTGCGCTGTTGCTATGCGTTTCAAACTGCGGTCAAAGTTAACGAAAATCCGGTATTTCGGGGCCGGTTCCCGCCTAAATTTACAATCGCTGCGACAGTTTAACGACCATTCCGGGTTTCCACGCCGAAAAAGTTCCGTCGAGGATGCGCCGGCGCGCTTCGTTCACCAGCCACAGGTAGAAGGCGAGGTTGTGCAGGCTCGCGATCTGCGCGGCCAGCATTTCGCCGGCGACGGTCAGGTGGCGCAGGTAAGCCTTCGTGTACGCCGTATCGGCGAAGCAGTTGCCCGCCGGATCGATCGGCGAAAAATCGTCGCGCCACTTCTGGTTGCGGATATTGATGATCCCCTCGCTGGTAAACAGCATCCCGTTGCGTCCGTTGCGCGTCGGCATCACGCAATCGAACATATCCACGCCGCGCTCGATCGCTTCGAGCAGGTTTACCGGCGTTCCGACTCCCATCAGGTAACGCGGCCGGTCGATCGGCAGGATTCCGTTCACCAGTTCGATCATTTCGTACATTACCGGCGCAGGCTCGCCGACGGCCAGTCCCCCGATCGCATACCCGTCGGCGTCGAACTGCTGCACGAATTCGGCGGAACGCGTCCGCAGATCCGGATAGGTACATCCCTGCACGATCGGAAAAAGCGACTGGCGGTAACCGTACTTCGGCCGCGTCGCGGCATACCGCTCGAAACAACGTTCGAGCCACCGGCAGGTCAGATTCAGCGATTTGGCCGCATAATCGTACGGAGCGTCCCCGGGAGGACATTCATCGAACGCCATCATGATATCGGCCCCGATACTCCGTTGCACGTCCATCACGCTCTCCGGCGTAAACAGGTGTTTCGACCCGTCGATGTGCGAACTGAAACGGCACCCTTCCTCGGTGATTTTGCGGCACTCGGCCAGCGAAAAAACCTGAAAACCGCCGCTATCGGTCAGTATCGGCCGTTCCCACCCGCAGAAACGGTGCAGGCCGCCGGCCCGTTCGAGGATTTCGGTGCCCGGCCGCAGGTACAGGTGATAGGTATTCCCCAAAATGATCTGCGCGCCCACCTCCTGCTGCAAGTCGCGGTGGAAAACGCCCTTGACGCTTCCGACCGTTCCTACGGGCATAAAAATCGGCGTTTCGATCGTCCCGTGACCGGTCGTGATCACCCCGCGCGCGCCGCACTGTGCGGATCGGTATGTACGAGTTCAAAATTCATGAAGGGCAAAGGTAAATATTTTTTCGCGGATCGGGAAACCGTTTGGGTATTCCCCCAAAATCCCGTACATTTGTAAACCGTTTTCCGGGCCGGCGACGACCGCCGAGTGAAAACCGTCCGACAAACGACGTTCTGGCAACCAGAACAAAATCAACGAAATACGTTTAAACCGATCGCATCGTGGAATACTTGGATCTCCTGTATAACGACCTGACGGCAAAGGGTATCGTCCATCCTTACTGGGTCGTGGGACTGATAGGGGCCGCGCTCGTTTTTTTCTTCATCCAACTGCATTACTACCTGGGGCGCTACGGCCGGCTGCCGCGGTTCCGCAACAACCGGGGCATCCGTCAGGACATTCCCTCGCCGCCGGTTTCGGTCGTGGTCGTGGTACGCGGCAACTCCTTCTACTTCATCGAGCATACCTTGCCATTGTTGCTGGGACAGCAATACGACGAATTCGAAGTCGTCCTGGTCGATTGCAGCTACGACGACGAGATCGGGGAGATCCTGCGGGAAAAAAGCCTTGTCGTGCCGAACCTGCACGTAACCTGCATCCGGCAGCAGAGCCATCACGAGCACAGCATCAAGCTGGCCCTGACGGTCGGGATCAAAGCGGCGCGTTACGAGCACCTGGTATTCACGACGCAGGACAGTTACCCCGTTTCCGAGAAATGGCTGTCGCTGATGGCCAAAGGATTTATTTGCGGGGACGTGGTCATCGGTTACTGCGGCATCGAACCCAAAAAGGGCATGGCCAACCGGTGGATGCGTTGCAGTCGCCTGATGACCTCGGTGCGCTACCTGTCCGCCGCGACGCGGGGGAAAACCTTCCGCGGCACCGAGCACAACATCGGTTACACGAAAAGCCTCTATTTCGACAGCAGGGGGTTCAACCACTTGAATATGAATATCGGCGTCGACGACCTGTTTATCCAGAAAATCGTCCGCACGGACAACGTCAGCGTCGTGATGAATCCGAATGCGACCGTACGCCAGATCCAGTACGGAGGCCTCGGCTGGTGGTACGGCGTCAGCAAATATTTCGGGCACGCTTTTCGTTACTATCCGGCAAAGGCCCGAAGGGCAGTCCGCAACGAACTCTCCAGTCGGTTCCTGTTTTTCGCGACAACGGCGGCAGCGGCGGCGTTGCTGCCTGTCCGATGGATCGCGGTTCCATTGCTGCCCGCTCTGCTGAGGCTGCTGATCGTCGAACTGAAAATGCGCCGGATCGGACGGCGGCTCGGCGAAAAAAAATTTGGGGGAACTTACATCCTGTATGATTTCTGGGCCCCGCTGGGCGGCTTTTTGATGACGTTGAGCCGCCGGATACGGCCTAACAAAGCGATATGGCGATAGAAGATTACATAATTGCCACCGATCAGGAACTGATCGGGCGGGTGCAGGACGGGGATTCGACCGCTTTCGAACACCTGTTCAACCGTTACCGCGACTCGATCTACCAACTCTACATGCAGCGCACCGGGGGTAACGTGGACGACACCAACGACCTACTGCAGGAGACGTTCGTCAAAGTATACCTGAATCTGCAGCGTTACAGCAGCCGTTTCACGTTCGGCCAATGGGTCTATACGATCGCACGGAATACGTTCATCGACTACACGCGGCGCCGGCGCGACGATACGGTGTCGATCGACTATGTCGGCGAAGGGATCGGCGTATCCGGCTCCCTCGGAGGCCCGACCCCCGAGGAGCACCTGATCACGCACCAGAGCCAGGTTCAGTTGGAAGGATTGCTGGCGAAAATGTCGCCGCGCTACCGCGAATTGATCGAACTCCGTTTCTTCCGTGAATTCTCTTACGAAGAGATCGCCGCAAAACTCTCGCTCCCGATGGGAACGGTCAAAACCCAGATACACCGGGCCCGCGAACAGTTGTGCCGATTCATCACCGAAAACAAAGAATAACTTTCGGAGATTCAATAAGCCCCATGATTTTGATTAACGCGGCCTCTCAATCATTATCCGTATTACTAAAAAAACGTTTCACAACGTTCTCGAAATAAAAGTCCGTGATTTGCGGATGTAACTTATCGGGAATGAAGACAGCATGTACCGTACGATCCGGCATCAATAAGCAATAATAAGGAACCCCCTTCCGGTCGACATCGGAAAATTTTTCAACATTGTAGAAAAGAAAACGATCTCTGCCAAAATTGGCAACTGCATCTTTAAATGAATGCATATCAGAATATTCCGAAATAATGACAGGAGTCACTTTATATCTTTCCGCAATTTCCGCAATTTTCCGTAATGCAAAAACCACACAATCCGCGCAGTTCAGTTCACTGTATCTCAATATAAGCACAGGCCCTTTTCCCAGCGCCTGATCCAACGTATACTTTCTCTGATCCGCCGCTACCAATTCTGCATTAAACGCTTTTATGTCTTCATTCAAAAGCAAGCCACTGAAACAACTTTTAAGGTATTTCACTTCCAGAGAAGAAGATCGTGAACCTGCCTCCCGAATAATCGAATCCCTCAATTCGACCGCTGTTTCCGCATCCGAAACGCGTTTAACAAGAATGAGGTTCGTTACAATAAGAAAAACGACGGCTAAACCGGCCGCTATAAGATATATTTTTTTCAAAACAAAAAATTGACGAATGTTCGGTTTCGTACCCAAAGAAAGAATTGTCTTAACCTTAGCTCAATCTAACAAGGAGAATATGCAGTACAAGACTCATTTCCGGCTACGCACACAACCGAAGTCTTTTGAATCCAGCTGACACAACGATAATGACTAGCTCCTTGCGAATCCGTATAATCGAATTCCCATTTCGTACAACAATCCACAGAGATATAATACGGACTATAACGACCTTCCCCGCCGTCCGATTCTTGATCTGCCAAAGCTTCGACTTCTTTCAAAGACATAAGAACAGATGCTTCTTTCGTATCGACCAACGAATACGCCCCGACAGACATCATAATCGCAGTAACAGCTAATAAAAGATAATTTTTTTTCATAATTTTAATCATTTAAAATTTAATCATATATAACATAATCAAAACCATTAGTCCGTCTTATCCGGATCCTTAAGTTTGTAAAACACCAATACTGGATTACTTTCTTCCTTCAAACCTGCCAACTGAGGATAGTCATCCGCACAATTCGAATATCCCATTAACAGATAATACGCCGGTACGACAGCGACAAACCGGTTATCGCAAATACTTTTACTCTGCAACAGATCCACATCGAACCAACTGATCCTAAACGGATTATTGACTTTGCCGTCCCGCGTCAAAGAATATACTTTTTGTGTCCGTTTGTCGAAAATACGCTCCTTGATCTCCCGGTTCTCCGTGAATATAAACAAAGCGAACGAGTCGTTCTCCAGAAATCTTCCGGAAAAAAAATTATTATGATCTATCAGATCCTCATACTCATCCCGACTTATTCCCGCATCCATATGGGTAACTCCGCCTATGGCCGATATATCCACGTGATAATACGGTTCAAGCGAACCGGTACCGACTTTGTAAACCGTATCGCTGAAAGCCGGCGTTAAAAAAACGTCTCCGTTTATCTTCTTCAATTCAGGAAGAAACGGAAAATTCGGACGCTCCCCATACATATTTCGCAGGCCTCCCGTCTCGATCCGGAAATCGCCGTCGGTAAAAATCATAAGATTCCCCTGCATATCCGCTTTTTTAAGCCCCGGATCATCCGCTCCGTAAGTAGTACAAACGACATGATCCTTATCTATATATTCAAACTTGTTAAACCAGAAACTTACCTCTTTATGTTCCAGGAATCTGCCTTCCAGATCGAAAAACAATACTTTACTCCCAAAATTATCATAGATGGCTATCCGGCTCGAATCCGGAGTCAAGGTCGTGTAAGACGGTGAAATATACTCTCCCGGCCCACGGCCCTGCCTGTCGATAACCGCCTTGATTTTTCCGTCATAATCGAATATATAAACGCATTTCGAAAGCCTCTGATCCGACACGACAATCCGCTCCCGCGTAAACAATAAGTTATCCACCGCCCCGATCAGATGTTTTCCATCCGACTCCAACGGCAAAACGCGGATATCCTCGATGAATTTGGCGACCGGAAAAGGTTCCTGCGGTACAATCGTTACCGTTGTCAAATTTTCCGCCGTACCGTTTTCCTTGTCTGCCGAATCCCGGCAACAAAGAAAAAAGCAGCAAAAGACAATTACGATCAGTTTCTTCATAATCACAATACAAGACAGAAGCGACTAGACGCTTCTCCGTTTATCACATTTAATCCACTGATAATCAAATTAGCAAGGCCAACTCGGAGTACAGGTAGAACTACCAGAGTCACAATCAGTACCAAACCTTTCTTCGACTTAGTACGAAAAAACCAGAGCTATACGACTACAAGCTTTACAAATATAATAATATAAACGAAAAATAAGTATTTTAGACTAAAATACTATAAAAAGGAATTGTCCTAACGACTATTTTCAACGAATGGCGAAAGAAATTTCGTACTGTATAAGGGAATCGAACCCTTATTTGTAGACTGAGAATCTACCGTCCTAACCGTTAGACGAATACAGCATTATTCGATGCAAAGATAACTAAAAAAAATATTTTTGCAAAAAACGAAATGCATTTTTACATAAAAAGTCCGGAGACTCCCAAACGAAGTCTCCGGACAAACGGATACGATTCTTTCCTACGGCTTACCAGTTCAGTTTCGCCCAGCGGGTATTCCATTTACCCCATGACTCCGGACCAAAATCGAGCGTATAGGCATAACTGATATATTGCTGAACACCGAGTTTTATGTGCCCCTGCTCGTCTCCGCTCCAACCGCAGTTATGCGCGCCCGGCTGCAATCCTTCCCTGATTTCGGCGATCTTCTCAAACTTGATCCCGTCGTCGGACTGCCACAGCACGATGTAACTATTGGCAGACATTCGGGCCGCCGTATGCACGGCCTGGAATTTCCCGATATCCTCCCGGTATTTTACATCGCTGTGATCCGCCCCGCCGATAGCGCCTTTATCCATCGCCGTTCCATGGAACACGAGGTGACCGGGCCAGTTCGGATCGTCGGCCGACGCAGTCGCTACACGCGTGGTAACGCTCTGGTCGTCCCACGAATAATAGAAATAAACCGTATTGTCGAGAACGACTATCGACGGTTCTCCGGCTCCGAAATTCACGGGATTGCCGTCGTAACGGATTACCGGTTGTACGTCCGTTCCGGTTGTCCAGCCGGAACCGTTCCATTTCTCCCACGGCCCGTTCGGGAATTTGGAGCGGGCTACGTAAACATGGTTTTCGACCATCGCTTCATTTTCGGTGGAGGTATATCCGATATAGTAATAACCGCCCCACCGTGCAACTCCCGGATCGCATACGGAAAAATGATCGGACGAAAATTCGGTCGGCAACAGTACCATCTCTTCCTTCGTCCATGTCTTGCCTCCGTCGTCCGAATGCTGGTAAGAAGCCTGATCCCAAAAATTATAACCGCTCGTTTTGTCCACGCTGTACTGCGCCTGCCAGTTCCGGCCGCTCACGACCTGCCCGTTTTTGTAACTGGTAACGCCCGAAACGCTTCCGGTAGCCAGCCAAACGCCCGATTGCTCGGTCAGCCCTTTGGACAGCTCCCACAAATAAGTCCCGGCCGGAAACTTATCGTCGTTGGTCACCCCGATCTTTTCCCCGTCCGCGTAATCCTTGAACGTCGCAGTCGCTACCGGCGTCTGTTGAACGACCTGGCTGTAACTCATGCTCGCATCGTTCCACTTGTACAAATTAAAAGTAAAGCCGCAGGGCTGCCCGTTCCAATTCGGGCTGGTTACGCTGATACTCCAGAACGGAGTCTTTGCGGTAAACTTCTGTCCGACCGTATTATTGCCGGTAATACCTTGCGCCTCATGCGTTCCGCTCTGATTGAACAGGTAATTCCAATCGCCGTACTGACCGCCGGATGCGGCAAACCACGCATCGATCGAACCGTCGTCATGAATCATGATCGACGGCCCGTAACGGTAAGTGCCGGCCTTATAAATATCCCATCCGTCGGAAATGGTGGGAATATATTTCGCTCCTTGCTTTACGGTAATTTTCGCGCTCAGATCGCTGTTTTTGTCTTTGACGAGGACGAAAGCGTACCGAATGGCGTCGGTCTTGTCGAAAGGATCGACTTTCAGATGCAGCACGTCGGTCGACAGGCCTTTCGATCCGACCCGGGTGATCCATTGAACGGTATCGGGGATCTGCACTTCGTAATCGACGTTCTGTTGAAGTTCCACGTCGATCGTTTCGCCGGCAGACGGAACCGTATAAAAATCCTGCGTCAGAATCAGCGCATCTTTCTGTCCGCGCGTCACCGTAACGGTCTCGCTCGCGGTTCCCGCCGTAATGACGACTTCCGCTGAAAAGTCGTCGTACAATTCATAATCTTTTTTTGCCGTAACGGTTATTTTCACATCGCCTGCTTTCCCCGACTCGGGCGATATACTGCACCAGGAGGAAGCTTTCGTGTCGTTTACTTTCGCGCTCCATGCCACATTGGTGGTAAAAGAGATAACCCCGTTCCCTCCGGCCGCCGGTAAATTCACCTCCGGGGAACCGGTAATTTCGATTTTCGGATCCGGCGCAGGATCGTCTTCTCCTTTGTCGCCGCATTGCCAACAGGCGACGGAAACGAACACGATCAAAAAAGCAATTAAATTTTTTTTCATTTTATTAAATTTATATTACAAAAATAACAAATATTTTCGGAGTTTTACCTCGATTATCCGAATCCGACAGGATGAAACGATTCCGATCCATCCCTGACGCTCCTTTCGAAAAATCCGGAACCGACCGTAAAATACCGTAATAAAAAAGCGAAGCCGGATCATTTGATCCGGCTTCGCCAAAAAACTACTAACCTAAATGACTTTTCGATTAATCATTGCTGATAATCTTAAAGTACCATCCTGAGTACATACATAAGACATGTACTGCGTCTCGCCGGTAACACCCGATGCGTAGCGTGCGGATTTACTACCGTCGAACATTCTTGCATAAGCTACTCCGCCATCGGTAAAGGTCGTACCGTCGTCCGACAGCAGTACACAGGTTTGATTGCTCTTGACATAGGTTGCCGTGAACTGCCCATTGACAAACTTCACGTCCACATCCGTATTGCTGTCGAATGTCCAGGCATCGGCGCTTGCGCTCAACGCAGCGGGCCAGTTGTCTCCGGAGGCAGCCGTACGAACGACCAACTTATTCCCCTTCATGGTATACAAATAAATCTGACCGTTATTCTCAACCACAGATACAGGAACCTCGCTCGCAACCACGGAAGCGTAATCTCCATCTCCCCAAGCAGAGCCGTCCCATTTAGCCCAAGAGTCTTTAATATTCGCAGTACGTGCTAACTTAACGTTGCCACCATCCGCAAAAGCCGCATAATAGTAACCGTCACATTTTACCACACGCAAATCCGTCGGAGAACATTTTTCGAGCCAACTTTCATTCAAAGAGAACACATAACTCTGATCTCTCCAGGTAACACCGCCATCCTTAGTTTCACGGTAAGCCGCACCTGTCTTACTGCCGCTGACATAATAGATGCGTACCTTCGGGCAATTGGACGATACGGCTTGGCCTGCCAAGAATCCCTGGAAACCGTCTTTAGCTCCTGCGGAAGCAGACCAAACTCCCGAACTTTGCTTCGTCGATTGCATTACAACCAGATATTCTCCTGCAGGATAAGTATTACCTTGATCCGCATTCAACAAACTAGGCCAACTATTATCCCCGTATGAAAGATCTTTTTTCTGATTCACGGGGTTGCGTTTAACAGTAGTAGCATAATCCGTATCCCAAACATACAAAGAAGCGGTCATTACTCCGTCTCCATGCTGTTGCGACCAAGTACAACAAGACACCTGCATGTCGGTAAATGGTCCGGCAGCTACGAAACGTACCCCGAATTCTCCATTTGCAGACAAATCAATAGGGCCTTGAGCATCTCCGTTCCACACATGCATTTCTTCCCTGTTAGCGCTGTATTGCTTAAACAGGTAGAATGCATTGAATGCATTTTCGCCCGTCTGCACGACACTCGGAGCCGTCAGATCCGAGCTCGATCCACGCATGATGAAATAACCGAAATCGCCTCTCTGTACGATTTCGATCCGGCGAGTTAAGGTCTCTTCCTTCTCATCGGCAACGATTTCCGTCACATACACATACCCCGTACGGGCATCCAACGCAGGATTGGACAGAACCGTTACGGTAAAGACCGAATCTTTCATCACCGCTTTGGAATCCGGCACAATGATCCAATCCTTGCAAGCGTCGTCCGCCTCAACGCTGAACGGGCGGTTCGTCTGTACGGTAAGAGCCACCGGTCCGCCGCTTTCGCCCACATTATAAGTGGTTTGCGGCAAGAACATCGCCGACGTAGAAAGCTGGGTAACTTTCAACGTTTTGGTTTCTCCTCCCGAAGTGATAACTACCTCGGCTTCGCGGTCGTCGTAATCCGGATTCTCGTTAAGGTTGAGCGTCAGGAACCAATGGCCCGCATTCCCGCTTTTCGGAGAAATCTCCAGCCATTCGTCGTCCTCGGTTGCAGGAGCCACTTTGTATTTCACTTCAGCAGTCCAATCTCCCACGGTCGAAAAACCGATTACTTTCTTCCCTCCGATTTTCGCTGATTCGTACTCAGTCAGAGGAAACTTGAAAGAAAGCTCGCCGCCGTCACCATTCTCCTTGTCATCGTTGCATGCACCCAAGAGACCGGTAAGTGATAGACAAGCTATCAAATAGAACAATTTTCTCATAGTTTTTAGGTATTATAATAAAACAGTTATTTGTTAAAAATTCAAATTTCCTTTGAAAAACGGGGAGCAACCGGTGCACTCCATTAATTGCCCCCCGCTATAATACCGTCAGGTTTTATTCCACGAAAGAATAAGGCACCATCTGGTCGGCCATGCCGTCTTGGAATACTGTCCGCCGTTCTGATAAATCATCAGGCGGGGAGTCGTCGACGTAATATGGCTCTGCTCGTTGCAGATGAAACGGGCATATTTGGCGCGTACGCGAATGTTGTTCGAAAGCAGGCCTTTCTGTTCCCATCCGGAGACGCCGTCTTTCGAAACCCATACGACCGAATAACTGTTCACATCCGCGATATTCACGCCGTGTACGGCTTGAAAACAATCCTGATCTTCGATATATCTTACGCTGCAACCATCAACGTTCAGACCTTTGAAAGCCGTGCGGTCGATCACTTCGCCCTGATCGGTCATGGATGCCGGCCAGTTCGGATCGCTGGCGGCAGCCGTCATCAGCCGAACGTTGTAAATTCCCTGTTCATTGTCGCTGTACGTGTAGTACAGATAGATCTGATCTCCCTTCACGACCAGGCTCGGTTCTCCGGCTCCGAAGAACGTTTCGGTTGCCGAAAGCTCGGCATCGACCGCAGGCGCAGGATCTCCTCCCCATGACGAACCGTTCCATTTTTCCCAGTTTTTTCCGTTGATCGTCGCACTCCGGGCAACAAACACGTTGTTATCCAGACCTTCGTCCAACGTAGTCGATCCGGTATAGGCCATGTAATAGTAATTCCCGACTTTCACGACCGACGGATCCTTGGCATAGTATTTATCCGCTTTATCCTTGGTCGGAGCTACCGCAATCACTTCGTCTTCAGACCATACGGCATTGATCGAAGCGGTAGGTGCGCTGTAATAACGAATCTGAGACGAATATCCGACGTCGCCGGGAGCCGTATACTGAACAGAGTTTTCATGCCCCTGAACACCGGACGTTTCGCTTCCGTTCACCCAGCAGATCATGCCATTAGCCGTGGCTCCGCCCCAGGCGCCCGGAGTACCTTCGGTTCTCTCCATATACAGCAGATAAGCTCCCATCGGGAATTTAAGATTTCCGGTCGCTTCGGTATAACCTCCGTTATCGGCGTTGAGTTCCAGCAACCGGCTTCGCCGGCCTGGTCGTAATGCACGAATTCGTAGGTTGCGATCGGCGTACCGGCCAGGGTCGTCTGGTAATTCGTATCCCAGTTGTAAAGAGAGAAACGCATCGACGAATTCGGATTGTCCCAGTTCGGGCAGTGTACCGCCCAACCGTAAAACGACTGATCGAACATATAGTAAATCGCTCCGTTGCCCCCTTCGCCATGCCAACCTTTAGCGCCGCCGCCGTCGCCGCTGCCATTCAGTTTCGTACGCGCCGGCATGCTTCCGTTCAGTCCCCCTGGAGTGGAATACCATGCGCTCATCGTACCGTCCGAATTTGCGATCATCGAAGCCGCATAACGGAAATTGTCGTTCGTAGGAGAGTAGATTACCGCCCCGCCATCGGTAACGACAGGTATCCCCGTTTCGACCACCTCTTCCGGACGGGCATACTTATCCGAGATCGGACTCGGATCGGGCATACTATCACAGCTACTCATCTGTACCAGCAGCAGCGCAACCGCCGACAACTGTGCAATGTAAGTTAACTTTTTCATAATTAAAACTGATTAATGAACATTTAAATTTGTAATTTTTAGTATTCGTTTTCGTTTTCGTTATCGGTAATGTAAGTTAGCCGTAACCCATCCGGCCGGGTCTTTCCGGAAAAGTTCGAGCATTTCCGCGGCCGGCGTATTGCCCGACCGGTTTTCGGCGAACCCTTTCGCCTGATTGGCGATATCCACCTGCATAATCGCCTCGAAACGATCAATCAAAGCCTGCGGAATAGGATTCCCTTCGACGACATGCTTGCGCATCAGGTGAGCCAGATTCGCTTCGCGGCAGTAGCACCGGATAGCAGTAATCATCTGTTCGAGCACTTCGATATCCTTTACATTTTCCGCCAAATAAGCGGCGTAAGGTTCGTCGTTCACCTGCTGTTGCGCTTTCCGGTAAAGATCGGCCGCCGCCAGCAATTTTTCGGAACTCGTCGCACAGCGCAGTTCGATATCTTCGAAGAACCACGGGTCGAGCGATTCGCTCTCGGTGGTCATAAACAAACTCCGGCGCGTCGATTTCCAACTCGGAGAAGGAGCTACGGCCCCTTCGATATGGGCGATGTCCCAGCGATGGTACACTTCGATCCCGGCCGGATTCTCGGTCAACAACCGGAAACGCCATGTAGCGTCCCACGGGAACACGGCAAGTCCCGTCGCGCTGGCTTCCCAAGCGGAAAGCACATCCGCGGCAGCCGTTCCGAACGGCTCGGCCAACTCCGCCAACGCCTGTTCGTTCGGCACAGCCAGGTCATGCAGTTTGATCCCGGCCATCAACTGATTCGGATCGTAACGGTCGGGAGTAAGTCCGAAATACTCTTTTACGCCCTGGATATTCGGGACATTTCCCACGGCATCCAACTCTTCGGCGACCAGACGCGGCGCGGCGATATGCGTCAGCGGCTGCAACTCCTCGTTAGCGCTGGCCATAAAAATTTCACCGACTACCGGAATGCCGCGTTCGGCGCAAAGCTGCACCGTATTTTTAAACCAGACATCCACCGGCCGGCTCAGTTGTACTTCCGCTATGTTGGAATGCAGAAACATCCCGAAGTTCCGAGTCGGAAGCGACGGAATGCAGGCATAGATCTGTCCCGCGGAAATTTCCCACGGTTCCCACCAGACCATCCCGTCCGGACTCACTTCGGCCCAGGCTCCGGTCAAAGCTTGTAGAAAGGCGGGAATACGTTCGTGCAACGGGATATCCCGGTCGGTCGGGCCGTTTCCGAACTCGTTGGCGACCCATGCGTCTTGATCGAACGTATAAACTTCGATATCGTCCAACTCGGGAACCTCTTGCTTCAGCCTTTTCAACAACGAAACGTATTTGTCGACGATCTCTTTTTTCTGAATGCTGTTTTTTTCGGTGGCGATGTCGATCAGATCCGGCGTCAGGATCTTATACAGCGAATCGACTCTCGGGGCGCCGAAATGGAACAACGTCCGGAATCCCCATTTTTTGGCGATCCGAGCCCGTTCTTTGATAGTCTGCAAACGCTGATCGGCTTTTTTCCGGCTGCCGATTCCGTCGACATAAAGGATATCCTCCAGATTCAGCGGTTCGTCGGCCGGACGGGCTCCCCAGGCAATGTTCAACTGCAACGTATTATACCCCAAATCCTTGAGGGCCTGCATCTGGGACTCGTCGTACCGGATGTCGGGATTCGACGGGTTGCCGATGATCGCGACCTTGTACCGAAACGGGTCCTTTTGCTGTTGTTTACAGCAGGACACGCCCAGCAGACACAAAACCGACAATACCGCCCAATACAGCCAAGGTCGAGGTTTATTCATAGAGTCGCGTTAATCGTTAAGTCAATAGTTTTCCGGTTATTCCGTTCCGTTCACCAAATGCCGCATATCCCTCGCGGCCAACACGTAATCCCACGGGTTTCCAAAATCGCCAAGGAAAATATTCGTCTTCCGCCCCGCTTTCTCCATCGCCTCTTCTTCACCGGAAGACGCACTTCACCCATCCTATTTTCCAGTCCTCTACACCTTAATTTATAGATAACTGGCTGTAAAACGCGTGTAGATACGTAACAAAGATAATAATTCAGTCATAAATAAAAAATTTTTTCCGAGTTTATTTTTACAATTTCAAACATTATTTTTCACGACCATTTTACCAGTCCCGTTAAAAAACGATAGTTTTGACACCGCGCGCGATTGAAAGTTTGCTTTTTCGAAAACAAAAAATCGACTTATAATGTCAAAAATAGCACCTTCGACCCGTTTTTATCCGTTTATTTTGCATTATCCTAAAAATACGATCTTATGAGAACCTTTCGTCTGAGCCTATTGTGTCTGTTTTTTTGCGTTACGGCCGTGGCGCAGGAGCCGTCCGAATTCAAAACTCCCCCTACGAAATTCCGTCCCGATCCGCTGTGGTTCTGGAACAATACCGACATTACCAAAGAAGGTATCGACGCCCAAATGCCCGGCTTTCTGGAAAAATGCGGCTACGGAGGATTGGCGATTTTGCCGTTCGGCCCCAATCTGACGCCCAAGTACCTGACCGAAGAGTATTTCGAACGTTATAAATACGCCGTCGAAAAGGCCGCCGAACTGGGGCTGACCCTCTCGCTGTACGACGAATACGGATTCCCGAGCGGCAGCGGCGGAGCGATCAACGCGGACGGAGTTCCCCGGTTTCGGAACCGCTTCCCGAACCTCACGATGAAGCGGCTCGACAAAATCGAAGAAGAAACCCGGGGCGGGGCCACCTACGTCAGCCCGGTCAGTAAAACGGGTCAACTGATGGCCGCCGTGGCCATGAACGCCGACACGAAAGAACGGATCGACCTGTCAGGCAACATCACCGAGGAAACCATCGTCTGGAAAGTACCCGAAGGGAACTGGAAAATCATGCAGTTCGTCTGCGTCGCGGACGACGATCCGAACATGGATTATCTGAGCGAAGAGGCGGCCAAAGCCTACATTTCGATGACGCACGAGGCTTACTACAAACGGATGCCCGAATATTTCGGAAAGACGATCACTTCGACCTTTTTCGACGAACCGACGCTGTACCGCGCGCAGGCCCGTTGCTGGACGCCGACATTCAACGAGACCTACATAAAAAAATACGGCTCCAGCCCGGCGCTGTACTATCCGGCACTCTGGTACGACATCGGCCCGGAAACGCAGGCCGCGCGGAACGCCCTGTTCGGTCTGCGGGCCGAGCTTTACGCAGCGGCTTATCCGAAAGCGGTCAGCGAGTGGAGCAAAGCGCACGGCATCGTTGCGACCGGACATCAGGATAACGAAGAGATCGAAAACCCGGTCGGAACTTCCGCCGACCTGATGAAATGCTTCAAATACCAGGATGTTCCGGGAATCGACAAAATCGGAGGCGACCGGCCGGCCGAGAAATTCTACAAAATAGTCAGCTCGGCGGCCTACAACTGGGATCATTCGCTGGTCATGTCGGAAACCTACGGAGCGATGGGTAACATCCCGTGGGACACCCTCTACAACGTAGCGATGGATCAATACTCAAAGGGGATCAACATGCTGATCCCGCACGCGGTATGGTTCAACGACCGGGACGTTACGTTCGAGCCCGAGCTGTCCCACCGAAACAGGCTGTACAACCAGGGACTGTACGAATTCAACACTTTCCTGGCGCGGCTGAACATGCTGCTGCGCAACGACGACCGCTTCGTCACCGACGTCGCGATGCTGTATCCGATCGAAACGATGCAGGGGGAGCACTACTTCGACGGACCGCTGGGAGCTTACGCGGGAGGCGTGAAGATCCCCGACATGGATTACGTGCAGATCAGCCAGCGGCTGACCAACGAACTCGGCCGCGATTTCCAGTTTCTGCACCCGGAAGTGCTGCAGGACGCCTGCCGAGTCGACAAGAACGGTCTGACACTGGCCAACACGAAACAATACAACACGTTCCGCACGCTGATCGTTCCGTCGTCGAAGACGATCAGCGTCGCGAATCTAGCCAAAATATTGACCTTCTTCGAAGCCGGCGGCCAGGTGATCTTCACAACGCAATTGCCGGTCAAGTCGACCGAGCCGAATGCAGACGCGCAGGTCGTAGCCCTGATGGACAAACTGCTGCCGGAAAAGCTGCGCAGCAGCGGCGAGCCCCATACGAATCCGGCGGGAGGCCGCGTCGTTTTCCTCGCCAAGCCCGGTGCCGATGCATTGCGCAACGCGCTGGCCCGTCCGTCGGAAACGTTCGACGTGGAATTTCCCGAAGGCATCGTACCGATGCGCTACATCCATAAAGAGCGCGCCGGAAAAGACATTTATTATTTTGCGAACCTCAACGGGAAAGCGTTCGATTCCGCCGTCGCGCTGCGCGGCAAAAAACGCTACGAACTCTGGAATCCGCATACCGGCGAAGTCACCGCTTTACAGCCGGAATACGCCAAAAAAGGAAAAGACCGGGTCAGCCTGGTAAGACTCCGCGTGGAGCCTTCGCAATCGGTATTCCTGGTCGAAACGAAATAAACCCAACTTCACTTAACCCAAACTTAACCTTTTTCGGGGAACCGCAGGGATCGTTTACAGCGATCCCTGCGGCCTTTTACGGACACGAGAAAAATCCTGATTCCACCCAGGTACAAAAAAAGGAAGCCCTGAAAAGAGCTTCCTTTCTGTTGACCCACCTGGATTCGAACCAAGAAAGGCAGAACCAGAATCTGCAGTGTTACCATTACACCATGGGTCAATGATTATTTTTACGGTGCAAATGTAATCAAAATATTTTTTTTGACGAACAATTTACGACAAAATTTTTCAGATAAAATGGTTCGAAGTAGGCCGTATCTTCGAATTTCTTCGCCGCAAAGGCCTTGAAAGCCGGTTTGACCAGTCCGCGAGCCGAAGGAGTGACCTCCGCAAAATGTACGCCCGGCTCGGTAAACAGCTCCCGGCTCTTCGCCGCGCCATTCCCGAACACCAGCAATCCGCCCTTTTCGGTACGTTGTTCCAGAAAACTTTCGGGCGTGACGATATGCGCCGTCACTTCCGAGAGCGGCTTCGCCGCCGCATCGAACAACTGGCAGTATACCTCCATCCGGCGGGCGTCGATCATCGGCAGCAACTTCATGTTCCGCATATCGTCCACGCCGAGAATCCCCGCATCGAAATCTTCCAGAGCAACGTGAACCAGCGCCTCGAGGCTGTTCACGGCGATCAGCGGAATCCCGGCGCCGTAACAGATTCCCTTAGCCAGCGAGACGGCGATCCGCAGCCCCGTATACGAACCCGGCCCCTTGCCGACCGCCACCGCATCCAGATCTCCCGCATCCAGGTCATGTTCCTGCAATACTTCCTGCACGTAAACGGCCAGGTTCTGCGCATGCTGTCTTCCTTCGAGATTCTCAAGCAGCGAAAGCAATTCGCCGTTTTTGGCCAGCGCCACCGAACCTACGTCCGTCCCCGCTTCTATACATAAAATAAGTGCCATTTTTCTGCCGTTTGGAAATGCAAAGTAAATGAATTTCGATCAAAAGCGCACCGCTCTTCCGTAAATAAAAACATGCGTTGCGCACCGGACTCCTACGGATTCGGCCGTTTATCGAAAAAGCCGTGACTGCGGAAACTGTAACAAGGCCCCGCCGTAACGATGATATGATCGAGCAGCGTAATGTCGAACAGCGAAGCCGCCAGATCGACCCGACCGGTCAGGGCTTTGTCTTCGTCGCTCGGCAGTTCGTTTCCCGACGGATGATTGTGCACCAGTACCAGCGCATTCGCCAGTTTTTCGACGGCCCGCTTGACGATCAGCCGGTGATCCACGACGGTAGCAGAAACGCCCCCCTGGCTGACCCGCATCCGGTCGATCACCCGGTTCGAAGCATTGAGATAAACCGCCCAGAACTCTTCGTAAGGCAACGCGCCGAGCTGCGGCTGGAACATCGCGACGATATCCTGATCGGTACGCACCGAATCGATCTGTTGTCCCTCTTCGATCCGAAGCCTGCGCCCCAGTTCCAGCGCGGCGGCAACCGTGGCGGCTCTGCGGATACCGAGCCCTCCCACCATGCGCAGGGCCGGCAAATCGCAACGTTCCATCCGGGCAAGGCTTCCGCCGAAGTGCGCCAGCAATCGCTCCGCCAGCCCGACGGCCGAATCCCCGGCATCGCCGTCCCGAAGCAGAATGCTCAGCAATTCGGCATCCGACAGCGCAGACGGTCCTTGCGCAACCAGTTTTTCGCGCACCTGTTTGTCCGTAACCGATGAAATATCCCGCATCATTCCGTTTATAACGTCATTCGCCGTCCGAACCTCCGGCTGCCTCGGAAAGCACCGATTCCCCCAGCCGTTCCAGCCGACGGATCGCCTCCTGACACGCCCGCTGTTCAGACTCCTTTTTACTGTCTCCCTCCCCGTCGCCGGACGGTCGGCCGTCCACCAAAACGGTCGTCCGAAAATGAGGCGATTTGGCCGTATACGACGCGCTGGGCGCCGAATCGAACTGCAAGCGTTTCCGGTTTTTCTGACTCCATTCGATCAAACGGCTCTTAAAATCGGTCTCCTGCTCGGACATATCGTCCAGATCGACGTATTTCCGCAGAATCCCGTTGATAAAAAGCCGGTTCGAAAAATCGTATCCCTTGTCGAGGTAAACCGCTCCCATCATTGCTTCGAGCGTATCCCCGTACAGGTGTTTCTGGGCAAAGCCGTTGCCGCCCTGGGCGATCACGTACCGGTCGAGCCCGATCTCGATCGCCAGCCGGTTCAGCGACGAACGCCGGACGATCCGCGAACGCAACCGGGACAGAAACCCCTCATCCGCCTCGGGAAACTCGATGAACAGGAAATCCGATACGATCGACTCGATCACCGCGTCGCCGAGGAATTCGAGCCGTTCGTTATTGATCGGGGCCCGTCGTCCAGAAACAAGGAAGCTGACCTGTGAATCAAGGCCAGCTTATAGAGTTCTATATTATTCGGACGAAGCCCGAAAATAGTTTTCAGCATTCGATAATACGCCTTATCCCTGCCGTAACGCAGCCTGAAATAAGACTGTATCGTTCCAAACATTACATCTTTTTGAGTACGACCGTCGAGTTGTGTCCGCCGAAACCGAACGTGTTGCTCAGCGCGCACTTCACATCGCGTTTCTGGGCGACGTTGAGCGTCAGGTTGAGCTTCGGATCGATATTCGGATCGAGGTTTTCGTTGTTGATCGTCGGAGGCACGATCCCTTTGGTCAGGGCCATCACGCAAGCCAGCGCTTCGATCGAACCGGCGGCGCCCAGCAGGTGCCCGGTCATCGACTTCGTGGAGCTGATGTTCAGGTTGTAAATGTGGTCTCCGAACGCGGCGAACAATCCTTTGATCTCGGCTATGTCGCCTACCGGAGTGGACGTTCCGTGCACATTCACGTAATCGATGTCCTCAACTTTCAGCCCCGCATCCGCAACGGCGTCGAGCATGGACTTTTTCGCGCCTTTCCCTTCCGGATCGGGAGCGGTCAGGTGGTAAGCATCGGCGCTCATGCCGCCGCCGGCTACCTCGGCATAGATTTTGGCCCCGCGGGCAACGGCATGCTCGTACTCTTCGAGCAGCAACGCTCCGGCGCCTTCTCCGATCACGAACCCGTCGCGATCGGCATCGAACGGCCGCGAAGCTTTCTGCGGGTCGTCGTTGCGGGTCGAGAGGGCCTGCATCGAATTGAAACCTCCGACTCCCGGAGGGTTGATCGCGGCCTCGGAACCTCCCGTGAGAATCATGTCCGCCTTGCCCCAGCGAATGTAATTCAACGAATCGATCATCGCATGGTTCGACGAAGCGCAGGCCGAAACCGTACAATAGTTCGGGCCCCGGAAACCGTATTTCATCGAAATGTGGCCGGCAGCCAGATCCGCAATCATCTTAGGTATGAAGAAAGGGCTATATCGCGGAATGAAACCTCCCTCGACATAGCTCTTTACCTCTTGGTAGAATGTTTCCAATCCACCTATACCCGATCCCCAGATAACTCCCACGCGTTCGAGGTCGAGCTTTTCGGGCTCGATCCCCGAGTCCTGCACCGCCTGTTCGGCGGCGATCAACGCATACTGCGAATAGAGGTCGTATTTACGCACCTCCTTGCGATCGAAGAAGTTATTCGGTTCGTAACCTTTGAGTTCGCAGGCAAATTTTGTCTTGAAGTTAGAAGGGTCAAAATGAGTAATAGGTCCTGCTCCGCTTACACCTTTTTCAAGATTAGTGAAGTACTCCTCAATGCTGTTACCTAAGGGGTTAATGGTACCTATCCCCGTAATCACAACTCTTCTCTGTTTCATAAAATACAACAAATTCGTTTGACAAACGCCCTGTCTCAAAGGCTCTTAATTATTTCTTGGCAGAAATGTAGTTAATAGCATCACCTACGGTGGTGATCTTTTCAGCATCTTCGTCCGGAATCGAAATCTCGAATTCCTTTTCGAATTCCATGATCAATTCCACGGTGTCCAGCGAATCCGCGCCCAGGTCGTTGGTAAAGCTTGCGGCGGGAACAACTTCAGCAGCATCAACGCCGAGCTTGTCAACGATGATCTCAACCACTTTTGATGAAACGTCTGACATAATCAAATTAGTTTAAGTTTAACAATTGTGTTTATTCCAAAAATAACTTTATATTTCAAAGCCAAATTTTTGCAAAAGTAACACTTTTTCGATTATTTTTGATAATTCTTTCTTTTTTTTACGGATACGACACGTTAACTATCGCATAAAAATCTAAAAATGAAGAAAATAGCCATTTTCGCATCCGGGTCGGGTTCCAACGCGGAAAACATCGCCGGCTACTTCGCCGCCGGAAATACGGCCCGCGTCGAACTGATATTGACCAACAGACCGGATGCCAAAGTGCTCCGCCGCGCCGAGAAACTGCAGATCGAATCGGTCGTATTCGACCGGGACACCTTCTATAATAGCGACCGGATCGTCGTGCTGATGCGCCGGCGGCAGATCGATTACGTCGTATTGGCCGGATTCTTGTGGCTGGTACCCGAAAACCTGCTGACCGCTTACCCGAACCGGATCGTGAACATCCATCCGGCCCTGCTGCCGCGCCACGGCGGCAAGGGTATGTACGGAGACCGGGTGCACCGCGCGGTCGTGGAGGCCGGAGACCGGGAAACAGGAATCACGATCCACCGCGTCAACGAGCGCTACGACAGCGGCGACATCCTGGCTCAGTACCGCGTGCCGGTAACCGAAACCGATACGCCGGAGACGGTAGCGGCCAAAGTCCACGCGCTGGAATACGAGCACTTTCCGGCAGAAATAGAAAAAGAGATCGCCCGATTGTAAAGGCGTCTCGTAAAACACAGTATATCATGCGTCTACTGCTTATCAGTAATTCGACCAATGCCGGCGAAGGGTTTCTCGAATATCCGGTCGGACAGATCCGGGAGTTCCTGGGCCCTGTCCGGGAAGTGCTGTTCATCCCTTACGCCGCCGTTACGTTCTCTTACGACGACTACCAGAGCAAAGTACAGGCACGATTTTCGGAACTGGGCGTCGAGGTGCGTTCCGTACACCGCGAAAGCAACCCGGCCCGCGCCGTGCGTGCGGCCGAAGCGGTCGTCGTCGGCGGCGGTAACACGTTCGTGCTGATCCGGGCCATGCAGCAACAGGGCCTCGTGCAGGCAATCCGCGAACGGGCCTTCGACGGTATGCCCTATATCGGATGGAGCGCCGGCAGCAACGTGGCCTGTCCGACAATCTGCACCACGAACGACATGCCGATCGTCGAACCGGCGTCGTTCATCGCCGCCGGACTGGTCAAATTCCAGATCAATCCGCATTATACGGACGCCCATCCCGACGGTCATGCCGGCGAAACCCGCGAACAGCGCATTCTGGAATACATCGCTGCGAATCCGGAAACTTACGTCGCCGGACTGCGCGAAGGGTGCATGTTGCGGGTCGAAGGCGACCGGCTGTCGTTGATCGGCAACCGCCCGATGCGGATCTTCCGTTGCGGGACGCAGCCGTTCGATGTGCATCCGGACGAAGACCTGAGTTTTCTGATGTAACTTCGCGGCATGTCGTCGATACGTATTGGACAACGCGGCGAGGAGATCGCCGCCCGCTTTCTCCTTTCGGAAGGTTTCGACCTGCTGCACCGCAACTGGCGCAGCGGCCGTTACGAGCTGGACATTGTCGCCCGTAAAGAGGGCGTGTTGCACATCGTGGAAGTGAAATCCCGGAAGGCGGACGGACTGACCGCGCCCGAAGAGGCCATGACCCGGAAAAAATTCAACGCGCTGTTCCGGGCCGCACAGCAATACGTCGCCCTGTACCGGATCGACGCGGATACGCAGTTCGACTTAATCGCCGTCGACCTGCTGCCCGATTCCACGCACCGGCTGCGCTACATTCCGAACGCGATGGTTCCGCGCTGGTAACCGCCGATCTGCCGAAACCGCTTGGCGGAATGAAGAAAAAGTAGTAACTTCACGCGTTATTAGAGAACCTTTTAAATCTGTGAAGGATATGTATGCGATATTGGCTCAGTGCCCGCTGTTCAGAGGTCTGACGGCGGAACAGATCAGGGAAACGATCGGTGAAAGGGGCGAATTCTCCCTGACCGAATACAAGGATAAAGACTGCATCGCCCACCGGGATACCGCCTATTCGGGCCTGATGATCATCCTGAAAGGACGGGTGCACGGAGAGATGGTTTCGGGCGGCAAAACGATCGTGGTAGACCCGATCGAGGCTCCGCAGTTGATCGCCCCCGCTTTCCTGTTCGGCGGTTACAACAAACTGCCGATCGACGTGATCGCCGACGGCGACGTAACGATCATGACGCTGCACCGGGGCTATATTTTCGAATTGATGCAGGCCAACGTGCTGATTATGTCGAACTTTATCGACATCATTTCGAACCGCGCCAACGTCTGGTCGAAAAAAATCTTTTTCCTGTCGTTCCGGTCGCTGAAAGAGAAAGTCGCCACTTACCTGCTGGAACACACTTCCGAAGAATCCGGCTCGGTACCGGTGCCCGACATCCGCGAAATCGCCGAATATTTCGACGCCACGCGCAGCGCGCTGCAAACCGTACTCATGGAACTGGAAAAGAAACACCTGATCCGATCCGAAGCGTCGTCGATTGCCGTACTGAACCGCAAAGGGCTGCGGGATATTCTCAAATAACGACCGATGCGGCTGCTCTACAACTCTGGCATCTATTTGACAAACGCCGCGATACGGCTTGCCGCCCTGTTCAACCCCAAAGCGCGACTCTGGGTGCGGGGACGGAAGGGCATTTTCGACAAACTGGCCCGGACGGTGGACTCCGGAGCCGACATCGCATGGTTCCATGCCGCTTCGCTCGGCGAATTCGAACAGGGACGGCCGGTGATCGAAGCGTTCCGCAAAGCGTGTCCGGGTTACAAGATACTGGTCACCTTCTTTTCTCCGTCCGGCTACGAGATCCGCAAAAACTACCCCGGAGCCGACTACATCTTTTACCTGCCGCCCGACACCCCGCGCAACGTGCGCCGTTTCATGGCGATCGTGCGGCCTAAAATCGCCGTTTTCGTCAAATACGAATTCTGGGTCAACTACCTGCTGGCGATGAAACGGGCGGGCACGAAACTCTACTTGATCTCGTCGATATTCCGCGACGGACAGATTTTTTTCCGTCCTTACGGCGGACTTTTCCGCAGCGCGCTGAGAGCTTTCCGGCATATCTTCGTCCAAAACGACTCTTCGCGAAATTTGCTGAAAAGCATCGGCATCGAGCAGGTCAGTGTGGCGGGCGACACCCGCTTCGACCGGGTATACGAAATCGCGCAGCAAGCGAAACGGCTACCCGAAATCGAACGGTTCGCGGCAGACGCTCCGGTATTTATCGCTGGCAGCACATGGCCGCCCGACGAAGAATTGTTAGTGGGATTGATCGAACGGTATCCGGACGTGAAATTCATCGTCGCGCCGCACGAAATCGATCCCGCACGGATCGAAAAGTTCTGCGAGCGTATTTCCCGCCCGGCGCTGCGCTACACGCAGCTGACTCCGCAAAGCGACCTCGCCGCAGCGGGCGTCCTGTTCGTCGATACGATCGGGATCCTGTCGTCCATCTACCGCTACGGCCGCTGGGGATACATCGGCGGAGGTTTCGGCGCCGGGATACACAATACGCTGGAAGCGGCCACCTTTGGACTGCCGTTGGCTTTCGGACCCCGTTACGGGAAATTCAGGGAGGCACGCGATCTGGTGACGCTGCGCGGTGCGGCGAGTATCGCCTCGGCGGAAGAACTGGAACGATGGTTCGCAGGCCTGCACGACGATCCGGACGCCACGGGACGCAGCGGAACGATTTGCAAGGAGTATGTATTGCAGCACAAAGGAGCTACCGCCCGGATCATGGACGAAATTTGCAGATAAAAATTTCTTGCACTATATTTGTCGCTCGAATCCGGTTCTGAAATAAGTTTGACCCATGGTGTAATGGTAACACAGCAGATTTTGGTTCTGTCGTTCCAGGTTCGAATCCTGGTGGGTCAACAAGACTATGTCGTAAACGCTTAACTTTTAATGAGTTGAGCGTTTGTTTTTTTAACGGGTACAACATAGGTAAAACATTGCTTTTTTGCGTCTTTTTAAAGATATTTATATGTATATCAACCGAATATGTTTATAAATATATAGAATTAGTTTCATAACTTCTGCCTACTATTTTATGCAAACCATGTGTCCCGTCGTACTCCGGTACCGACTGGCCGCAAGGTCAACTTCGGGCGTCCGCCCCGCGACAGGTTATCCCGTTTCTGTTTTTATTTGCCGTTTCGTATACTCGGGAATTAAAATTTTGTATCTTTGCTCTTGCGAATCATATATTTATTAATTGTTACTATGGTGCTCGATAAAGCAACCAATTTAAAAAGGTATGCGCAGAGCTGTTGGGGTTTAGCGACCCGCGAATGGCACTTTATTGAGCCTGTAACAAGGGGATATATGGTTCGCAACTGCGCATTTTTTATTTTATGCGAACCATGTATCCCGTCCGTACTCCGGTACCGACTAGCCGCAAGGCCAACTCCGGGTATCCGCCCCGTGACAGGTTATCCCGTTTCCATTTTTATCTGTTGATCTGACAAATTCCTGTCGGTCAAAACTTTATTCGCTTTGCCGCAGTCCGTGCGCGGCAAGGCCGGGACTTTTATTCCCTAAACTTTTAAAATTGATAAAAATGGAAACGATACCGAATTTTTTACAGAAACAGGATTTTTTGCAGGAAAATTTATTCCGGGATGCGGACGAACAATCCGCCGAACAAGCGGTCGGACAACCTGCGGTCGCTGCGAGTTACGATCCCGGCGAGCTCGGCCGGATCGTCCGGACGATCCGGCAGGCGGTCGATCCCGAACGGGTCGTTCTGTTCGGCTCGCTGGCCGGTGCGATGCCGTTCAGCGAAATGGCGGCTTACGACCTGCTGGTCGTTACCCCGATGCATCCCACGATGGAATGGCTCGACCTGCACGGTTACCTCAAATTTAAATATCCTACCAGGAGTCGGGCGATCTCTTTCATCAACCTACCTGTATTCGGCAGCCGAGGCCGTCGGCAAAATGAAATGGTTTTACCGCATGGCGTTGTCCGAAGGGAAGGTGCTGTACAGCCGGGAAACGGTCGTCCGGAATCCCTGCAATTACGAGAAATTTTATTTCGCGGCGCTCGACCGTTACGAGTTGTTTTCGGGGCAGGCCGGGGGATTCCTTGCGGCCGCCGGGCGGAGCCTTGCAGCCGGAGATTTCCGGCAGACGGCGTTCCTGACCGCCTGCGCTGCCGAAATGCTGCTGCATGCGCTCTACGGCGTTTATTACGCCGCAGATACCGACCTGCACACGCTGACGACGCTGCTGCTGCGTATGCGGACGATCTCGCCCGAGTTGTACCTGCTGCTCGATCCCGAACAGACCTCCAACAGCCGGATGCTGAGCCGGCTGGACGTATACCGCAGGGATGCGCTTTTCCTGTTCCGGTGCGGCCCGTGCCGGGCCGAGATCGGCGGATACGTCGAACGGACGCAGAAAATGAAGGAACTGATCGAACGGCTGTGTAAAGCGCGTCTCGCGCTTTACAATGAACGCCGCTGACCGTGAAGTTTGAATAGAAGCGGGGCCTCTGGGAAATCTTCACGATTCCCGGAGGCCCCGCCCGTTAAACGGGATATGGAAATCAGAGCTCCTCTTCCTTGACGGCGGAGATCAGATCCAGATCGGCCAGCGTCGAACTTTCGATGTAGCGTGCCGCCGCGCTGTTCTGAGCCTCTGCGTATTTCACGTAGAGTTCCGCGGAGTTGCGGTAGTCTTCCACTTCGCCGGCCTGGCGCATCAGCAGGTAGCTGATGATGATGTGCGCGGCCATCTCCACCATGCGGCGGGCATGGAAGTCGATAAACTCGTTGTTCTCGGCCGAAACGACCTTCTGGACGCTCTGTTCGTACTCTTCGCGCAGGGCGACCAGCTTTTCGTGCAGGTGTTTCTGTTCGTAGGTCTGGGCCTCGTATTCCTTGATCTGGGCGAGGTAGGTGCCCGTGGTGACGTGGCGGATCGCCGCAACGACCTGCAACTGCGAAGTGCCCTCGTAAATGTTCGTGATACGCGCGTCGCGGTAAATGCGCTCGATCGGGTAGTCTTTCATGTAGCCCGAGCCGCCGAAAATCTGGATCGCATCGTAGGCTAGCGAGTTGCAGTATTCGCTGCTCATCAGCTTCAGCATCGGCGTGAAGGCGTCCGCAAGCCGGGTGTAGGCTTTCATCTCGGCGCGTTCTTCCGGCGTGAGCTTGCGGTCGTGGCTGATGTGGGTGAGGTCTTTGTAGATCTCTACGAAACGGGTCGTCTCGTACAGCATCGCGCGCGATCCCTGCAGTTTGGCCTTCATGTTCGCCAGCAGTTCGCGGATTGCCGGAAATTCGATGATCGCCTTGCCGAACTGCTGACGTTCGCGGGCGTATTTCAACGCTTCGCGGTAAGCGGCTTCCGACAGGCCGGTCGATTGCGCGCCGATGCCCAGACGGGCTGCGTTCATCAGCGACATCACGTATTTGATCAGCCCCATCTTCCGGTCGCCGACCAGTTCGGCCGGGGCGTTCGTGAAGACCAGCTCGCAGGTCGGCGAACCTTTGATACCGAGTTTATTCTCGATGCGGCGCACCTTTACGGCCATGTGGTTGCGGTCGTAAACGAACATCGACAGTCCGCGCGCGTCGGCCGTTCCCTCTTCCGAACGGGCCAGCACCAGCGAGATGTGTCCGTCGCCGTTGGTGATGAACCGTTTCACGCCGTTCAGCAACCAAGTCCCTTTCGCTTCGTCCCAGTGGGCCTTTAGCATTACGGCCTGCAGGTCGCTGCCGGCGTCGGGCTCGGTCAGATCCATCGCGCAGGTTTCGCCCCGCGATACGCGCGGCAGGTATTTCGCTTTGATCTCTTCCGAAGCAAACTCGTTCAGCGTTTCGGCGCAGTCCTGCAAACCCCAGATGTTTTCGAATCCGGCGTCGGCGCGGGCTACCATTTCGTTCGCCATCACGAAGTAGATCAGCGGAAAGTTCAGTCCTTCGTACTTGCGCGGCAGCGTCAGGCCGAACAGACCGGCTTTGTTCAGCGCCTCGATGTTCCGGGCCGTTCCCGGGGCATAGACCACATGGTCGTCCACCACCTTCGGGCCTTCGTGGTCGACGCCTTCGGCGTTCGGGGCGATCACGTCGCCGCAGACCTCGCCGATGATCTCCATCACGCGGCGGTAGCTGTCCTGCGCGTCCTCGAAATCGGTCGGCGCATAATCGTATAAATCCTTGTCGGCATAGCCTTTCTCCTTGAGTTCCACGATCCGCTTCATCAACGGATGGTTCATGTGGTACTGGAGGTCTTTATTGTCTAAAAAGAAATTAGCCATCGTTTATTGTGAATTAGGCACGTCGTGCGTTATTTCGAGTTCTGTTTGTAGTATTTGATCATTTTCGGGATCACTTCCGTCACGTCGCCCGTGATCGCGTAATCCGCGATTTTGTTGATCGGCGCGTCCGGATCGGTATTGATCGAGATGATCATCGACGATTGATCCATACCGGCCGTATGCTGGATCTGGCCCGAGATACCGCAGGCGATGTACAGTTTCGGACGCACCGTAACGCCGGTTTGTCCGACCTGCCGGCCGTGTTCGGCCATTCCCGCGTCGACCGCCGCGCGCGAAGCGCCTACCTCGGCGCCCAGCACGTCGGCCAGTTCGAACAGCAGGTCGAAATTCTCTTTCGATCCCATGCCGTAACCGCCGGCTACGATCACCGGAGCGCCCTTGATATTGATCTTGCGCTCTTCGATCTGCCGGTCGATGATCCGTACGACGAAATCCGCGTCGTTCACGTATTTCTTCGGATCGACTTTTTTAACGATGCCTTTACCCGGCGTTTTGGCCTTTTCTTTCTTCATCACGCCTTCGCGGACGGTGGCCATCTGCGGACGATGATCCGGATTGATGATCGTCGCGATGATGTTGCCGCCGAATGCAGGACGGATCTGGTAAAGCAGGTCTTTATACTCTTTGCCGCTTTTCACGTCGGTGTGCGAGCCGATTTCGAGGCTCGTGCAGTCGGCCGTCAGACCGCTGTGCAGCGTCGACGATACGCGCGGGCCGAGGTCGCGTCCGACCGGCGTGGCGCCGAACAGCGCGATCTGCGGTTGCTCTTCCTTGAAAATCCCGCAGACGACCGCGGCATGCGGCAGCGTGCGGTACGGGGCGAGGCATTCGCAGTCGGCAACGTGCACCCTGTCGGCGCCGTATTCGGCCAGTTCTTTTTCAATTCCGGCGAGGTTGTGTCCCAGCGCCAGCGCTTCGAGTTCGCACCCGAGCGTGTCGGCCAGCACGCGGCCTTTGGTCAGTAGTTCCAGCGACACGTCGGCCACCTTGCCGTCCTCGATTTCGCAATATACAAATATGTTGTTCATCAATATGCGTTTTATCAGTTTACGATTCGGGTTATCCTAAGGTATGACTGGCGATCAGTTCCTGCATCAGGGAGTCGATGTCCTGGTCGGAAGCGGTCAGCTTCTTGGCTTCCTTGGCGGCGAACACCACGTTCTCGATCTTTTTAACCTTGGTCGGAGAGCCGGAGAGGCCTAGTTGCCGGTCGTCGGCATCGACGTCGGCTACGTTCCATTCGGTAATATTCAGGTACGGGCGCTGTGCGCGCAGGTCGGCGTAGCAGCCCACTTCGTCCTGCTGGCATTCGCTCGGCGTAATCGCATATTTGTATTTCATCACCAGTTTGGCGTGGCGCGGACGGCATTCGGCGGCCGAGCCGTTGACCGTCATTACCAGCGGCATACGGCAGGCTACCGTTTCGACGCCGTGTTCGAGCCGGCGACGGATCACCAGTTCGTCGCCTTCTACGCCGACGATCTCTTCGGCGTAGGTTACCTGCGGCAGGTTCATCTTCTCGGCGACCTGCGGGCCTACCTGGGCGGTGTCGCCGTCGATGGCCTGGCGGCCGGCGATGATGATGTCCGGGTTCATTTTGGCTGCGGCGCGGGACAGAGCGTAGGAAGTGGCCAGCGTGTCCGATCCGGCGAATTTGCGGTCGGTCAGCAGTACGCCGCCGTCGGCTCCGCGGAACATGCCTTCGCGGATAATTTCCGCCGCCCGTCCGGGGCCCATCGTCAGGATGTCGACGCGGCTGCCGGGAAACATGTCCTTCAGGACGAGGGCCTGTTCGAGCGCGTTGAGGTCTTCCGGGTTGAAAATGGCCGGCAAGGCTGCGCGATTCACCGTTCCGTCGGCTTTCATGGCGTCTTTGCCGACGTTGCGGGTGTCGGGAACCTGTTTGGCCAGAACAACTATTTTCAACGTTTTTTTCATTGTTGAGTTTGTTTATTTAGTGATTAGTTTTGCTCGGAAAAATCAGTCATAACCTTGCAAAATTAAGACTTTTTTGCGAATATCAAACCATTCGGTTTTAAACCGCCGGAGAGCGTTCGCCGCCCGTTTGCAACGGATATCCCGGCTTCGGCACGGAGCGTCGGGAAAGGCTATTCGGCAGCTCCGTTCAGCACTTCCAGCAGAATCTCGCAGGATTCGCGGATCTCCGCGTCGGTGATTGTCAGCGGCGGGGCGATCCGCATTGCCGTGTCGTGAAACAGGAACCATTCGGTCATCAGCCCCCGGTCGATCGACCGCAGCACGATCCGCGCGGTCAGTTCGCTGTCGCCGAATTCGACGCCCAGCAGCAGACCCGTCCGCCGGATTTCGCGGACGAGCGGATGCCCGGCGAGCAGGCTTTCGTACAACGCTCCTTTTGCGTCGGCCTGCTCCGTCAGTCGTTCGGACAGGATGTATTCCAGGGCGGCGAGTCCGGCGGCGCAGCAAACCGGGTGTCCGCCGAACGTGGTGATGTGGCCCAGTACCGGGTTGGTTTTCAGCACCGACATGATTCGATTCGACGCGATGAACGCGCCCAGCGGCATGCCGCCGCCGAAAGCTTTCGCCGTGCACAAGATGTCCGGGACGATGCCGTACTGCTGGAAAAAGTAGAGGGTGCCGGTACGTCCGAGTCCGGTCTGGATTTCGTCGTAGATTAGTAGCGTTCCGGTCTGGTCGCACCGGTCGCGCAGCGCCTGCAGGTAGTCCCGGTCGGCCGGGAAAATACCGCCTTCGCCCTGTACCGGTTCGATGATGACGCAGGCCGTGCGCGGAGTGACGTATCGCAGGTCTGCGGGTTCGTTGAACCGGATTTGCCGGGTGTCCGGCAGCAGCGGGCGGTATGCGTTGCGGTACTCCTCTCCGCCCATCACGCTGAGCGAGCCGTGCGTACTGCCATGGTAAGCGTTCTTGTAATAGATGATTTCTGTTCGTCCGGTATAGCGTTTGGCCAGTTTCAACGCCCCTTCGACCGCTTCGCTGCCCGAATTGACGAAATAAACCGTGTCGAGCGGATCGGGCAGCAGCGATGCGATGCGCTGTGCGTAGCGTACCTGAGGCGATTCGACCGCTTCGCCGTAGACCATCAGGTGCAGGTAGTCCTGCGCCTGCGAGCAGATCGCGTCGATTACCTGCCGGTTGCCGTGCCCTACGGCGCTGACCGAGACGCCGGAGATCAGGTCGATCCACCGTTTCCCGTCTCGCCCGTACAGGTAGATTCCTTCGGCGCGCTCCACTTCGAGCATCATCGGGTTATCGGATGTCTGTCCGACGTGTTCGAGGAACAGTTGTCTGAGATTTGTCGTCATGTCCGCATGATTTTACCGGCAAAGATACGAAAATCATCGGCCCGCCGGTTCGCTCCGGGGCAATCAGTCCGGCGGGATGCGTTTCCGGACGTTTTTGTTGAAAAAGCGCCAGATGTTGAATTTGGAACTTACTTCGACCGCGTCCAACACCTCATCGGACTGCATTCGAGCGTACATTCGGATTCGCCGGCCAATTCTTTTGTATAGACCGCGAAAGCGGGCCGAGCTCCGACATAACTTGCCGGAATCGTATCGCCGATGTGCAATTTGCTATGGGGAATATTGAACGCGCCGTCCTGATCGGCGATCCCGCACACCCTGCCGTTGAGATAAATGTAGGCATAGCTGAGTTTCTCTTCTCCTGAAACGGCTTGAACCTGAAAGTTCTGTGCTTGCAGCGCGACCGTCCAGCCCAGTGCGACGAGCGATAGTATAAAGGCTTTCGTAATCAATATTTTCCAATGGGGATGCACTTTTCAAAGTTAAGAAAATATTGTTTTTAATACGAAGACTGTTCGTTTTTTGAAAATAGGGTGTGTATTGTTGAAATGTGATTGTTTGTCGCGGGGCTTGCCGGCCGGTGTACGGATGATGCTGTTTGGCCGGATATGCGGCGGATGTTGTCAGTCATTTAATAAAAGACTGTCGGAAAAACGGGCGGTTTCAAAATTGAGAAAGGAAGTTTCGCGCCGTTGCGTAACCGACGGATTTATTTTTTCTTCGGAGAGGACAGGTGGCTCTGCTGGTTGCTTTTACGTTCGAGGGCGTTGATCAGCGATACGGTCAGGTCGACGCCCGTCTGGTTGGCGACGTTCACCAACGCCCACAGGATATCGCCGATCTCGTCCGAAACCTCGTACCGGAAATTCGGCTCATTGGCGTGATCGTTGAAACGGCGCACCATCACGCGGGTCAGTTTGCCGATCTCTTCGGTCAGCAGCGCCATGTTGGTCAGTTCGTTGTTGCGGACGTTGTTTTTCGCCGTCCAGGTTTCGATCAGTTCCTGAGCCTCTTTGATAGTCATAGTTTTCGCGTATTAACTTATTCCCGGTTTTTGGAGTCGATCCAGATGGTCACCGGACCGTCGTTGACCAGTTCCACCTGCATATCGGCGCCGAAGACTCCCGTTTCGATCCGGTGTCCCATCGCCCGTTCGACCGATTCGACGAACCGTTCGTACAGCGGGATCGCCGTTTCGGGACGCGCGGCCCGTATGTACGACGGCCGGTTTCCTTTTTTGGTCTGCGCATACAGCGTAAACTGGCTGACGATCAGTATGTCGGCCCCGGTTTCCTCTGCCGACCGGTTCATCACGCCGGATTCGTCGGCAAATATACGAAGTTTTGTCAATTTTCCGGTCAGCCACGCGATATCTTCGTCGTTGTCGGCCTCTTCGATGCCGACCAGGACGAGCAGCCCGTTGCCGATAGCGCAATGGGTTTGTTCCCCGATCGTTACCGAGGCGCGTCGTACTCGCTGGATCAGAATACGCATAATTTGTCGTTATTAAAAACAACCGGAAACAGGTAGGCCGGTTTGTCGAAGGCTCCCTGTTTCCGGCTGCGGTTTACGTTTTCGTGTTTTAAGCGGGAATATTGGCTTCCTGCATAAAGCCCGACCAGTCTTTCCATACCGGTTCGAACCCTTTGGCCCGGACCGCGTCGAACACTTCGGTCGGCGTGCGATCGTCGTTGATGGCCCACTGTTCGAGCTCCTGCGTCGGGTGCGCATAACCGCCCGGCGTGGTTTTCGAACCGGCGCTGATGACCGTCACGCCGAACGGCAGCACCGTGTCGCGGCAGGCGGCGCTTTCGCGCGTCGAAATCGACAGTTCGACGTCTTCGCTCAGCAACCGGTAGGCGCAGATCAGTTGCAGCAGGTTGCGTTCGGTGGTCGGGTGTTCGGGATTGAACCCGTCCTCGCCGAAATAAGGGCGCAGCCGCGGGAAGGCGATCGAATATTTTTGCCTCCAGTAGCGGTTTTCGAGGTAACGGACGTGCAATGCCGTGAAGAACGCTTCGGTGCGCCAGTCTTCGAGGCCGATCAGGTTGCCGACGCCGACCTTGTACACTCCGGCTTCGCACAACCGGTCGGGCGTTTCGAGCCGGTAGCGGTAGTCGGCTTTGCGGCCGCGCAGGTGGTAGACCGGATAGCGTTCGCGGTTGTAGGTCTCCTGATAGACGTAGACCGAGTGCAGGCCGTGGTCCATCAGCATCCGGTATTCGTCCGTTTCGAGCGGCTGCACTTCGAGCGAGATCTGCTGGAAATACTGTTTGACGATCTCCATCGAATCGGCCATGTATTGTACGCTCGACGAGCGCGGCGCTTCGCCCGTCACCAGCAAGATGTGTTCGAACGGATCTTTTTTGATGGCCTGGCATTCGGCGTGGATTTCGTCCGGCGTGAGGATCGCGCGGTGGATCTTGTTCGTGCAGTTGAAACCGCAGTAAACGCAGTGGTTCTGGCAAATATTCGCGAGGTAGAGCGGGATGTACAGTTGCATCGTGTTGCCGAAACGGCGGCGGGTGATGCGGTAGCTTTTGGCGGCCATTTCGTTCAGGTATTTGTCCGCCGCGGGGGAAACGAGCGCCGCGAAGTCGTCCATCGACGGGCGGTCGTGACTCAGGGCGCGTTCTACGTCGGCCTCGGTCGAGGCGTAGATCTTACGCCGCGTGGTTTCCCAGTCGTACTGGAGAATGATGTCGTAATAACTCATTGTTGCAGACCTTTAATGCCTTCCAAAAACGGGTTTAACGGGCTGGTGGCCGATGCGGCGGTCGTTTGCGGCGCGAGCTGCGCCTCGTATGCCATGCGTCCGGCTTCGACGGCCATTTTGAAAGCGACGGCCATTTGTACCGGGTCCTGCGCTACGGCGATTGCGGTGTTGACCAGTACGGCCGACGCGCCCATCTCCATCGCTTCGGCGGCGTGCGACGGAGCGCCGATTCCGGCGTCGACGACGACCGGGACGTTGCTCTGTTCGATGATGATTCTCAGCAGGTCGCGGGTTTTCAGTCCCCGGTTCGATCCGATCGGGGCGCCCAGAGGCATGACGCAGGCCGTGCCTACCTCTTCGAGCCGTTTGCACAGTACCGGGTCGGCGTTGATGTACGGCATCACGATGAAGCCGTCTTTTACGAGCTGTTCGGCCGCGGCCAGCGTTTCGATCGGGTCGGGCAGCAGGTAGCGAGGATCGGGATGGATTTCGAGTTTGATCCAGTTCGTCCCGAGCGCTTCGCGCGCCATCTGCGCGGCGAAAACCGCTTCTTTGGCATTGCGTACCCCCGATGTGTTCGGCAGCAGGTTGACTCCCGGCAGGTGCAGGTGACTGAGCATGTCGTCCTGCGGGTTTTCGAGTTCTACTCGTTTCAGCGCGACGGTTACCAGTTCGCTGCCGCTGGCGGCGGTGGCTTTGCCCATCAGTTCCGCGGATGAAAACTTCCCGGTTCCGACGAAGAGCCGCGAGTGAAACGTTTTGTTTCCGATAATTAAATTTTCCATTGTTTTATAATAACGTATTGTTTTGTTATCTGTCGGCCCGGCCTGCGGTTCATGCGTTCCGGATTGCGTTCAGAAAATTCGCGGTCGTCGTGGCGGGCGAGTCCGCGCGGGCGATCGCTCCGCTGAGGGCGATCCCGTCGACCCCCGTCCGCATGATCTGCGGTATATCCGGCAGTTCGATGCCGCCGATCGCCACGACCGGCAGGGGGATATTTTCCGTCCGCATACGTCCGAGGATCGTGCGGTAACCCTCCGTGCCGAGCACCGGCGACAGGTTTTTCTTGGTTGTCGTGAAACGGAAGGGTCCCAGTCCGACGTAGTCGGTTTCGCCGTCGTTGCGCGCTGCGATCTGTTCGAAGGTGTTGGCCGTCGAACCGATAACCGCTCCGTCGCCGATAATCCGCCTCGCTTCGATGGGCGGCATATCGGCTTGACCGAGGTGCACGCCGTCGGCGCCGATCGCGACCGCCAGTTGCGGCGCATCGTTGACGACGAGCACGGCCCGGCGTTTCCGGCACAGGGCGAGCATCTCTTTGCCCCGGCAGACGATAACCTCTGCGGAGGCGTCTTTCATCCGCAGTTGGATCCAGCGTCCGCCCGCGTCGAGGAATTGCGCGGCGACGGAGAGGTCGCCGTCCGAGATCAGTTGTAGCGTTCCTCCGGCCGCTTTCCATTTGCGGTTTAGGATATGGTAATTTTTCAGGGTGCGTTCGGTATTGACAGCCTTTTCGTCCGCGCTCCATGCGGCCCCGAGTACGGCGGCCCCGTCGAATCCGATCCGCCTTACCCGTGCGATGTTCGCCGGACGGATCCCGCCGAGCGCGACGATCCTCCCTTTGCGGCGCCGTAACCGTTCGGCGGCTTCCGCCGGGTCAATCGCGCTGCGGTAGCCCGGCTTCGAGATCGAATCGAACAGCGGGCTCAGAAATACGTAGTCCGCGTCTGTCGCCGCGCGTTCCGCTTCCGTCCAGCCGTGCGCCGAACAGCTCCGCCGCAGCCCTTCGCCGGCTCCGGCAAGCAGTTCTTCGATGCGCAGGTGCACGCCTCCGAGCCCGTATTTGCGGGCCAGCGGTTCGTTGTAGTGAATCGTCAGCCGCGACATGTCCGCGCCGAGGGCCTGCAACGTTTTCAGCAACTCTTCGATTTCCGGTTCGGACGCCTCCGGCTTGCGGATATGGATGACGGAAACTCCTGCGCCGCACAGTGCGGCCAGCGTCTCCGCCTCGTTTTTCAGAATACGGGGCAGCGTGATCAGGATCGGGGATTCCGGGAAAATATCTGCAACCATTGTTCTATCCTCCCTGTGTGGCGCGGATCAGCGTGATTTCGGCCTGGTCGGCGACCGGCGTAGCGTCCCACTCGTCGCGGCGGATTACGCGGAGCCCGATGGCGACGGCCAGCCCGGCGGTAGCGATCGACTGTTCTGCGATCAGTTCCGAAAGGGTCGACGCCTGCGTCGGGGTTTTCACTCCGTTCAGAAATATTTCCATACGAAAAACGATTTGCAGAAAGAGAGGCGGCGAATGCGCTATCCTTTGGAAAAACTCCCTCCGACGGTATTAACCGTATCAGGTGTTGGGGTTTGATCTCAGCCGCCGGTTCTGCGGCACCCCCGTCTTCCTTCCTTGATTTGTCCTGCAAAGTAATAAAAAATAATTCGTATATTGTGGAAAATAAATAAATTTGTGCGATGTTCGAATGTTAAAACGCTGATAATGAAATTTAAAATTGGTTTGCTCGGGATTGTTGCGCTGGCTGTGGCCGCATGCGGCGGAGTGAAGAAAGACAATCGGGTAACCGTAATCGACGGTTTCGCACAGGGGGGAACTTATCATATCGTGATAAAAAGCGACCGGCCGGTAGATTTGAAAGGTCAGGTGGACAGTCTGTTGCGTGAGATCGACAATTCGATGTCGCTGTTCAATCCCGATTCGCGGCTCAGCCGCCTGAACCGCAACGAGACCGATTCGGTGGATGCGTTCATTGCGGATTGCATCGCCGAAGCCGAGCGGCTGAGCCGCGAGACGGACGGCGCATACGACATCACGGTCAAACCGCTTACGGCGGCTTACGGGTTTGCAGGCGATTCGGTCGTGCAGCAGCCGAACGTCGATTCGCTGTTGCGATTCGTCGGGTATCGGAAAATCGCGGTCGATGGCGGCCGGTTGCGGAAAGAAGATCCGCGGATGCAGCTCGACCTGAATTCGATTGCGCAAGGAGCGACTTCGGACTATATCGCCGCCTATTTCGACAGCCTCGGTCTGACGGATTATATCGTCGAAGTGGGGGGAGAGATTTTCTGTCGGGGGTCGAATGCCGAAGGGAAACCCTGGCGCGTCGGAATCGACCGTCCGGCCGAAGGGAACGTGCTGCCGGGGGCCGACCTGGAGACGGTGATCGGACTCAGCGGGCAGGGACTCGCCACTTCGGGCAATTACCGGAAATTCTATACCGACGACAAAGGCCGTAAGATCGTGCATACGATCAATGCCCGAACCGGCGAGCCGATCATCAGCAACCTGCTGTCGGTAACGGTCGTGGGGCCTACCGCGACGTTGGCCGACGCTTACGGCACGGTTTGTATGATCCTCGGCCTCGAAAAAAGCAAGGAGTTCCTGGCCGGGCATCCGGAGTTGCACGCTTACCTGATCTATTCGGACGATAGGGGGAATTATCAGACCTATCTTACTCCCGGAATGGAGGCGATGATCGCCCGGCAGGCGTCGACCCGGCAATGACGATATCATTATGGTTCAGAAACGTGAAAAAAGATGCAGAAAGTCAGATTCATTTATAATCCCAAGTCCGGAGAAACCGTGATTTCGGAGTGGCTCGACCACATCATCGAGATTTACCAGGGGCACGGTTATACGGTCGTGCCGTACCGGCTTTGCTTCGGGGATACCGAGGAGACCGACATGTTTGACGGGGTCGATCAGAGCTACCACCACGCGCTGATCGCCGGCGGCGACGGAACGGTCAATTACGTGGTGAACGTGATGAAGCGGCGCGGGCTCGACGTTCCGGTGGCGGTGCTTCCGACCGGGACGGCCAACGATTTCGCCCATGTGCTCGGAGTGCCGTCCGATTTGGCGAAAGCCTGTCGCCGGATCCTGAACGGGGAGATCAGAACCATGGATCTGGGGCGCGCCAACGACGAATACTTCGTCAACGTGTTTAGTTGTGGGCTGTTTACCGACGTTTCGCAGAAAACGCCGACGATCCTGAAAAACACGTTCGGGAAACTGGCCTACTATTTCGGCGGGCTGGGCGAACTGCCGAATTTCCGTAAAATGCATATTTCGATCGAGTCGGCGCACGGGAATTACGAAGGTTCTTCGCTGATCTTTTTCGTATTCAACGGACGCACCGCCGGGCAGATGCGTTTCGCTTACTTGTCCGAGCCGGACGACGGCCTGCTCGACGTGATCGTTATCAAGGGCGACAGCCCGATCGAGACGATCCGGACGATTTTTCATTTCATCAAGCGCAACAATGGCAGCTACCCTCCGGGCGTGGTGTATTTCAAGAGCGACGACGTGACGTTGTATTCGTACAGCGAGGAGTCGACCGACATCGACGGACAGCCCGGGCCGCGCTTCCCGGTGCATATTACCTGCGAGGCCGGGGCGCTGCGTGTGATATGTCCCGTTGCGGATCGCCGGAAAAAACGGTCAGGGAAGTAATGCCGGAGCGAGGTTGTAAAAAACGATGCTGCCGATCAGCGCGAAATAGATCAGGCCGGGAATCCAGCCCCGGTAGCGGATGAAATAGGGCGGGATGATGATCGCCAAAGGGACGGCGATCATCGGGAAATCCTGTACCGACCGGCCCGGAAAAGCGAACGGTACCGCCGAGAAGAGCAGAATCCACAGAAAGTAGATGTAGGATTTATAGGCCCGTGTGCGGATCGTGTCCGAGCGCCGGATAAACGAGATCAGCGAAAGCACGACGGTCGTTAGGCACATTCCCCAGAAGACCGGCAGTTCCGGATGGCGCAGGACGTCGGGGAAATCTCCGCCGGCAAGCAGGTTCCCGAGGTTCCCGGCGAGCAGGTCGGTTACGTGGCCGAACGGATACCCCATTCCCCAGTAGACGTACGAGCAGATCGCCCACGGCAACAAAAAGCCGACCCATGCCACGATCCATTCGCGGCCGCCTTTTTTGAACAGGATCAACGAAACGGGCAGCAGAAACGCATAAACGACGGCGTGCGACCAGACCAGGGGTGCAAGACCGGCCAGCAGCGCCGCATTGAACAGCTTTCCGTATTGGACGGCTCTCCGGAACGAACCCAACATCTGATCGAACGAGCAGACTGCCAGCAGCGAAACGGTTATGGCGCCGAGCGCCGAGCTGCCGAAACCGCAACCGGCAGCGACGAGCAGGTAGACGATGATCGGCATGTAGCTCCGGTCGGTCAGGATCATGTTGCGGGAGACGATCCGCAGCAACAGGATGCTGTTCAGGAAAAGCAGTACGGCAGCCAGCGTTTTCGCCGCAATCGGATATGTCGCGGAGAACCGGTTCAGCAACGATCCCAGCGGCATATCGGCGCCGCCCGCCGCTGTCGGTAGCAACTCCGACCGTCCCCAAAAAAGCCCCAGGAACAGTCCGAAGAACAGCAGCGTCCAACTCAGGTTCAGGCGGGTGATCTCTCCCATGGCCTTCCCCTGCCGTTACAGCAGGTCTTTTCCGATGTCCGTGCGGTAGTATTTCCCTTCGTAGCCGATTCCTTCGATCGTTTTGTAGGATTTGCCGACGGCGTCCGTAATGTTGTCGCCGAACGACGTGACGGCCAGCACGCGCCCGCCTGCCGTAAACGTTTTGCCGCCTTTGGCCGTGGTTCCCGCATGGAAGACGATGCTGTCTGCCGTGTTGCCGAGTCCTTTGATTTCCATGCCTTTGGCATAGTCGCCCGGGTAGCCGCCGGATACGCAGACCACTGTGGCGGCGGTCGCCGGGGTGATTTTCAGTTCGTATTGGTCGAGTCCGCCGTAAGCGATGCCCTGGAACAGTTCGACGATGTCCGATTCGATGCGCGGCAGCACCGCTTCGGTTTCGGGATCGCCCATGCGGACGTTGTATTCGATCACATAAGGATCGCCTTGCACGTTCATCAATCCGATGAAAATAAATCCTTTGTAGTCGATCTTATCGGCAGAGAGCCCTTTGACGGTCGGTTCGACGATGGTCGATACGACCTTGTCCATAAATTTTGCGTCGGCGAACGGAACCGGCGATACGGCCCCCATGCCGCCGGTGTTCGGGCCGGTGTCCCCGACGCCGATCCGCTTGTAATCTTTTGCGACGGGCAGCACGCTGAAATTCTTGCCGTCGGTGGCTACGAAAACCGAACATTCGATTCCCGACAGGAACTCTTCGATCACGACCGTGTCGCCGGCGTGCCCGAAACGCCCGTTGAGCATCGTATCCAACTCGGCTTTCGCCGTTTCGAGCGAATCGACGATCAGCACTCCTTTTCCGGCGGCCAGTCCGTCGGCTTTCAACACGTAAGGCGCTTTCAGCGTTTCGAGAAAGGCTTTGGCTTCGTCGGCGTTTTTCTTCGTGAAACTACGGTAGGCGGCCGTCGGAATACGGTGGCGGATCATGAAATCCTTGGCGAAATCCTTACTCCCTTCGAGCCGCGCCCCGACCGTCGACGGGCCGATCACGGGGATGTTGCTGATCTGATGGTCTTCCTTGAAAAAATCGTAAATCCCTTTTACCAGCGGTTCTTCCGGGCCGACGACGACCATGTTGATGTTGTTCGACAGCACGAACTGTTTGACGGCCGCGAAATTGACCGGATTGATGTCCACGTTCGTCCCGCATACGGCGGTGCCTGCGTTCCCCGGAGCGATATACAGCCGCGCCAGCCGCTTGCTTTGAGCGATTTTCCATGCAAAGGCATGTTCACGGCCCCCTGAGCCCAATAAAAGGATATTTACTGATTCGGGATATTTCATCGGTTTTATCGTTTTATGACTGTTTTTCGAATCCGGTTGCGGACCCGTCCGCTTCGGGATGCGTCTTTCGCCGGTTCCGGTCTTTTCAAAATGAATACAAAAGTAACCCTCTTCCCGGCAATTTCACCATATTTCCTGCCAAAAAAATAAACAAAATACTAAAAAACGGTCGAAACGTTTGATATTTTGTTTTTTGCGGCCCGTTTTTTCAAAAGGACATGCCGGCCGAAATCATTCGACGTAAGGGGCGGTAAGATCGTCTCCGCTTTTCACGGTTTTACTGATAAAGCCGACGGCAGACCGTGATGGATAGACCGTTTTACCAGCCGGTTTTATACTTCGGAACTGCTCCGTCGGCTTTCAGCCGTTGGATACATGGGGTAATTCTGCGGTATTGTGGAAAATGCGGTTAAATTTAAAGCGCTGCGCGGAAGATTTTCATGATATTTGTTATGATTCACCATAACCGTGAAAAGTAGAACGACTGTTTTGTCAAAAACCGATACATTAAAAAAATACAAATGAAAATAACATTTTTCGGAACACAGCCTTACGACCGGGATTCGTTCGACCGGGCCAATGCCGCCTCGGATTCGAATTCAACTACCACCGGAGCCATTTGAATCTCAATAATGTGGCTCTGGCGCAGGATACCGACGTCGTGTGTATTTTCGTGAACGATACGGCCGATGCCGAAACCATCGGCCGGCTTGCCGCCATGGGAGTGAAGCTGATCGCATTGCGTTGCGCGGGTTTCAACAACGTGGATTTGAATGCCGCGGCAAGGCACCGCATTCCGGTGGTGCGCGTGCCGGCCTATTCGCCTTATGCCGTGGCCGAATATGCCGTAGCGTTGATGCTGGCGCTCAACCGCAAGATCCACCGCGCCTACTGGCGTACGCGCGACGGTAATTTCTCATTGCACGGCCTGTTGGGGTTCGATATGTACGGAAAAACGGCCGGAATCGTCGGAACGGGCCAAATAGCGAAGGTGTTGATCCGCATATTAAAGGGTTTCGGGTTGAATATACTGGCGTACGACCTTTATCCCGACCGGGAGTTCGCGGCGAACGAAGGAGTGGAGTACGTGCCGCTCGAACAGTTGTTCCGGCAATCGGACATCATTTCGCTGCATTGTCCCCTGACCGAGCAGACCCGGTATATGATCAATGAAAAAGCCATCGATCAGATGAAAGAAGGGATGATGCTCATTAATACGGGGCGGGGACAACTGATCCATACGGAGGCTTTGATCGAGGGGTTGAAAAAGAAAAAGATCGGTTCGGCCGGTCTCGACGTTTACGAGGAGGAAGCGGCTTACTTTTACGAGGATACCTCCGACCGGATCATGGGCGACGATATGCTGGCGCGCCTGTTGTCGTTCAACAATGTGATCGTGACCTCCCACCAAGGTTTTTTCACCCGTGAGGCGCTGGATAACATCGCGCATACGACCCTGCAAAATGTCCGCGATTTCTCGGACGGGCGGAGACTGACGAACGAAGTGCGTCCGGGAGCATAGGCCTGACTGCCGCCCGGCGAAATTTCCGGATTGTCAGATTTCCGGAATGAATACGAATCAGGCGACGGAATTTCAGAGTTTCCCGTCGCTGATTCGTTTCCGTATGTCGTCCGGACAGACTGGAGCGTCTTGCCGGGAGGATCGTGCGTTCGATTGGAAAACACATGAACGCGTTCGTCCGTGTATCTCCGCTTTTTGGATGAATCCGGCCGTCTATTCCGTTTTTACCGGCAGCCAGGTGCATATTTGGGCTCCCTCCCATCCGTTGACCGAGGCGTAGTCGGTCATCCGGATCTCGCCGTCGGCGGTCGGAACCGCAAACTCTATTCGTGTGGTCGGCAGGGTCGGGTTCACTTTTCTGATTTTGACGATTCCGTTTTCGTCGGCGATTATCCGTACCGGCTTGTCGTAATCGGGATCGATGTTCTGGTCGCGGGCCAGTACGATCGGGCCCCAGACGACCGCCTGGAAATTATCTCCTTTGCGGTTGCTGCCGTGCGGCGCGTCGATGACGCGGCAGGTCATGTCGAAAGCGACCTCGATGCGGTCGCCGGCCTGCCATTTGCGCGTCAATTCGGCGTAGGTGCCCGGCGCGACTTCCTGCGTCTTTCCGTTCACTTTGACGACGGTATTCGCGCTCCAGGAAGGAATGCGCAATTTCAGGGTGAATTCTTCTTTCTTTTCGGGCGTGACTTCGATGATCACGTTGCCGGTCAGCGGGAAATCCGTTTCGAGGGAGAGTTTCAGCGGGCGTTTACGGGGCGTCGTCATGTCGATTTCGCTCGCATTGTACAGATTGACGATCGGCCCCCGATCGTCTTCCATGACGGCTACGTACGGAATGTAGGCCAGTCCCATCGGACCGTTGAGGTTGCAACAGGTGACGTAAAAATCGCCGAAATGCCAGCCCCAGCCGTAATTGACGACCTTGTTGCCGTTCAGCAGATTCACGTAACTGAACCCGTCGCCCGAAGGTTTCATCGCCCCGAGCAGGCCGTTATAGACGTATTTTTCGATCTCGTCCACGGGCGAGGGATCGCCGGTCAGGCGCATGATCTGGGAGCAGAATTTCAGCCAGGTTACCCCCACGCAGGTCTCCATCATGCGGGTGATGTCGGGGTTGGTTTGTTCGAAAGCGGTGTTGCCCCACGCCTCCCCGGCGACGTAGGGGTGGTAGGCTGATCGGCCCCGGCGTTGCCGATGATGGTGATTTCGTTTTTCCGGATGTTGTCGTACAGGTTCATGAATGCTTGTTTGCAGCGCTCGTCGCCCGTTGCCCGGTAGTATTCTACGACCCCTTCGAACATCGACATCATTTCGTACGCCTTGGGGTAATGGCCGCTCATCTTGTAAGGGAGAGTGTTGTCGCAGGCTTGCTGGATCAGATCGAAATGCTTGGTTCCGCCCGATTCGACGATGTACGAGGCGAAGTCCAGGTACCGTTGCTCGCCGGTCCAGTTGTACAGCCGCATGAAGGGTTCCTGCAGCGTGCTGGATTCGATGTGGCACGCTTCGTGGCCGATGTTGGTGGCGCTCCAGCCCAGATCGACGATTTCCGTCTTGGGCGCATGTCCTATTTGCGCGATGAGGCAGTCGGCGTGTTTTTTCAACGCCTCCAGTACGGCGGGGTTCTGTTCGACCCAGCGATAGTATTCATCCAGTCCGAGCATGACGTACTTGCGCTCCCACAGGTCGCCGTTCTCCCCGCCGGGCTGCTGCTCTTCGGGCGTACAGCTGATACTGCCGTTGGGATTCTGTACCGAAAGCAGGTCTTCGACCGTCGCCTTCAGGATGCTTTTGAGTTCCGGGTCCTGGGTGTATCGGTAAAACATGCAGCCCGAGCGCACCGCTTTGCCCCACATTTCGCCGAGGGCGAATTGGGGCGCAGCCTGGGAACGGAAAAATTCCACGAATTCGCGGTAGGGCAGTTCGCCTTTGTTCCAATGTTCGATCGAGTTCCGGATGTCGTTTTCGAGAAAATTGGTCAGCCGGACGGCGCCTGCCGGAAGCGGCGCGAACCGGTCCGTAACGGTTTGCGCCGATACGAAAAGTCCCGTTCCCAGTAGTACGGAGAGGGTGCAGATGCCTGTTTTCGCAATGCGGCGGGCCGGAATCCGGCAAAAAGTAGAAAGTTTCATATCAGTTTGGTTAAATATTTTAGGTATTCCGATTTGATCCGGGTTGCGGCAATATCGAAAAAAAAATGCCGAAAAGCAACATTCCCGGTGAAAATAACGGGATGTTACCGGGCCGTCGGCGTACCGATGAACGGTTTGAGCAGCGCGTTCAGCTTGTCGTATTCGACCAGGAACCCGTCGTGGCCGAACGGCGAGTCGATCAGCCGTAGCTGGCATTGCGGGATGTGACGGTACAGGAAGACCTGTTCCGAGACGGGAAAGATCATGTCCGACGAAATTCCCACGACCATCGTCGGGCTCGCGACCGATCCGAGCGCGCTTTCGATGCCGCCGCGGTAGCGTCCGACGTTGTGCGAGTCGAAAGCCTGCGTCAGGCGGTAGTAGGAGTAGGCGTCGAAACGGCGGCACAGTTTGTCACCCTGGTATTGCTGGTAGGTCGTCGCCCGGAATCCGGCTATTTTGTACAGGTTGTCGTTTTCCTGCTGCGTGGCGTTGTAAGCCGACGAACCGCGGTAGCTGAGCAGACCGATCGACCGGGAAACCCGCATACCCTTTTTCCCGGCTTCAGGGTCTTCCTGTCCGAAACTGGCGTCCGTTTCGATGGCCATGCGCTGCGATTCGTTGAAAGCGATGGCCCACGGCTGGCTGCGGGCCGCCGTTGCGATCAATACCAGTTTTCGGGCGAAGTTCGGTCGCGTCAGCGCCATTTCGAGGGCCTGGAATCCGCCGATCGAACTGCCGACGACGGCGTGAGCCGATGCGATGCCGAGGTGGTCGGCCAGCAGAAAATGGGCGTTGACCATGTCGCGTACCGTGATGAAGGGGAATGTGCCGTAGTACGGCTTCCCGGTCGCGGGATCGATGCTCAACGGACCGGTCGATCCGTAATGCGAGCCGATGATGTTCGCGCAGACGATGAAATAACGCTTCGGGTCGAGAAACCGGCCCTGTTCGACCGTATGCGGCCACCAGTCGGCTACGTCCGAGTTGGCTGTCAGCGCGTGGCAGACCCAGACCGCGTTGTTCCCTTTGAACGTTCCGAACGTGTGGTAGGCGATGGTCAGCTCGGGAAGCTTCTCTCCGTTTTCGAGCGCGAAAGGTTGGTCGTATTTGAAGTAGCGTACCGGCATCTGTCGTCGGGTTTAGTTTTCTGAATAAAATCGAATATTCTGCAAATTTACTTGATTTTCCATGAGATTCATGTGCGCCCGCGAAAAAAATCGCCTAAAAAGTAATTTTATACATTTTTGTCCGGGTTGTTTGGTATGTCGATATTCTGAATCGGATACAGTGCCCGGGAAGCGGATTTTGGAAGACGGGAGAAACCGAAAAGCCGGCGAAAATCCTTTCGAATTTTGCCGGCTTTACCGACGGATCGACCGTCCAGGAAAAATAATGCTTCCCGGAGGGCTTTATTGTTTTCGGAAAATATTCAAGCGGCTCAGGATACGGCTTTTCCGTTCGAGCATGACGAATTCGATCAGTAGCAGCAGCAGTCCGATTCCGATCAGGTATTGGTATTGTTCGTTGAAATCTTCGAAAACGCTGGACGATAGTTGTTTTTTCTCGACTTCGTTGATCTTCTTGACGATTTCGTCGAGTCCGAGGCTGCGGTTCGTGGCGCGGATGTAAGCGCCTCCGGTCGACAGGGCGATCTGTTCGAGCGTCGCTTCGTCGAGTTTCGATACGACCATGTTTCCTTTTTCGTCCTTGATGAAATTCCCGTCGATCGGGATCGGGGCGCCTTCCGGACTTCCGATGCCGATCGTATAGATCTTGATCCCCTTTTCGGCGGCGGCCTTTGCTGCGGCAATGGCGTCGTCTTCGTGGTTCTCGCCGTCCGAGATGATGACGATGACGCGGCTGCCGTCGCTACCCGACGAAAACGATTGGGACGCCAGGTCGATGGCCGCGCCGATGGCCGTTCCCTGTCTCGAAACCATGGTAGGGGAGATGTTGTTCGCAAACGTGCGGGCGATGACGTAATCGGAGGTGATCGGAAGCTGCATATAGGCATCGCCGGCGAATACGATCAGTCCGATTTTATCCTGATGAAGCTGTTCGATCAGCCGGTCGATCGCGAATTTGGTGCGTTCGAGTCGATTCGGTTCGAAATCCTGCGCCAACATGCTGTTCGATACGTCGACCGCCAGCATCATTTCGATCCCCGTGCGCGTGACCTCTTTCAGCTTGGAACCGAACTGCGGTCGCGCCAGGCCGATGACGATGAAGACCAGCGCCAGCGCGAAGATCGTGAACTTGGTGCGTACCCGTTTCGGAGAGGCCTCCGGCATCAGTCCCCGGATGGTTTCCGGGTCGCCGAAGCGTTCCAACGCCCGTCGCCGGACGCGTACCGAGTACCAGTAGACGCCGATCAGCACGGGGACGAGGATCAGCAGGTAGAAATATTCGGGTGTTGCAAATCTGAACATAGTCGTACGGTTTTACGGAATCTGGCGCAGCCACAGTTTACGGATCAACATTTCGCAAACCAGCAACGCGAGCGCGGCCAGCGCGAAAAGGGCGAACCGTTCGTAATAACGGGTGACGTTTTCCACCTCCACGCGGCTTTTTTCCATTTGGTTGATCTCTTCGTAGATGTCGCGCAGTTTGTTGTTGTCGGTCGCCCGGAAATATTTGCCGCCCGTTTTTTCGGCGATTTGGGTCAGCATTTTTTCGTCGATCTCGACTTTCATCGGTACGTAGCTGATGTTGCCCCACATGTCGAGCGCCGGGTATGGAGCCGTCCCTTCGCTGCCGACGCCGATCGTGTAGACACGGATGCCGAGCGTTTGGGCGATATCGGCCGCGGTCAGCGGAGCGATCTGCCCGCTGTTGTTGACGCCGTCCGTGAGCAGGATCACCACCTTGCTTTTGGCCGAGCTCTCGCGCAGCCGGTTGACCGCTGTGCCGAGCCCGTTGCCGATTGCCGTGCCGTCTTCGATGATGCCGCTTTTGACGGTGCCGAGGATATTGACCAGCGAGGCTTTGTCGGTGGTCAGCGGACTCTGCGTAAAGCTTTCGCCGGCGAATACCACCAGGCCGATCCGGTCGTTCGGACGGTCCATGATGAAATTGGCGGCCATCTCTTTCGCGGCCGAGATCCGGTCGGGCTGGAAATCCCTTGCCAGCATACTGCCGGAGATGTCGAGCGCCAGCACGATGTCGATCCCCTCGGTCGAGCTGCTGGTGTTTTTCGATGTGCTTTGCGGGCGGGCCAGCGCCACGATCAGCAGCGCCGTCGCCAGGCATCTCAGAACGAACGGCAGGTGCTGCAGGTAGTATTTGAGCCCGTGCGGAAGCCGCCGTACGCCGGCTACGGTCGATATCCGCATCGTAGCCTTCCCCTGCCGCATCCGGTAGATGTAATAGGCGACCATCGGCAGCAGCAGCAGCAACAGCCATAATAATTTGGGATTCGCGAATTTTGTTATGTCCACCACGTCGATTGCTGATTTAAACAGATTTTTTCACCGGACGGCCCTACCAGTTTTTTCCCGAGTTTCCGACGGTCACCGCCTTCTTTTCGTCCACTTTCTTCTTTGTCTTGTCCTCGCTGCCCTGGACGGCGTCGAGCATCCGCTCGGCTTCTTCGCGGCTCATGCCCCCCTGCGGCGGTTGCTGTCCGCCGGACGGAGGCTGCTGATCCTGTTTGTCGGGATCGTTGCCGTTTTGATTATTATCCGGATTGTCTTTGTTTCGGTCTTTATCCGGATTTTGGTTCGGATCGTTTTTATCGTTTTTATTTTGGTCGTTCCGGTTGTCCTTGTTCTGGTCTTTGTTTTGATCGTTCTTGTTCTGATCGTTTTTGTCTTTGTCGAGCAGTTTTTTTGTGTAGGCGTAGTTGAACTTTGCTTCCATGTCGGCCGGATTCAACCGCAGCGAGTTTTTGTACGCTTCGAGGGCTTCCTGCAGTTTGCGCTGCTGGAACAGGGCGTTTCCCTGGTTGAAATAGGCCGAAGCCGCGTTGTCCAGACGGGCCGAGTCGGCAGCCAGTTGTTCGTTCAGTCCGGCCGCTTCGTCGTAACGTTTCTGTTTGTACAGCGCGTCGGCCAGGTTGAAGTTCGCTTCGTAGGAATCGGGCTGTTTTTCCAGCGCTTTGCGGTAGGAGATCTCGGCTTCGGAGTACTCCGCTTTCCCGTAAAATTTGTTGCCCGAACGGATGTCGCGGCGTTCGGGGTATTTCTGTCCCGCCGCCGTCCCGGCCGCCAATAGCAGCAGACAGGTTATGATCGTATGGCGTATCATGCGTCGTCCTCCTTCTTTTCCTCGGTTTTGATCGGTTCGATCTCGGCGGCGGGCTGTTCCACCTCGACCGCTTTGGTCTCTTCGATGAAATAGTAAGCGTCCGTGTAGACCGTTTCGTTCTGATCCGCATCCGGTGTGAATTTGGCGAATTTTACGAAATCGGCGGTGATCAGGATGTCTTTGAGCCGCTTGATCGATTTCTCCGGTAAGGATTCGCGGATCATCCTGTCCAAGATCTCTTGCGAAGTCATTTCCAGCGCTTTGACCGGGTAACGGGTGCTCAGGTATTCGCGCAGGATGTCGGTGATGCCGGTGTAATAGGCTTTTTGTTTCCCGCTTTGCCATAGTTTCTGCGAGTGCAGTTTTTCGAGCTGCCGGATCGCCGTTACGTGCGGCGGTTCGGCCGGGACGCGTTTGCCGCCGGACTGCCGTTTGCCGCGGAACCGTTTGACGAGCAGGAAGACGACCAGGGCGATCAGCGCGGCCCCGAGCAGACCCGTCAGCAAGTAGCCGCCGTATTCGCCGAACCGGACGGGAACTTCGAGCGGGAGCTTGACGTCGTGGATCGTCTGCGTGGCCGTGTCGACCGACAGCGTATTGACGAAAATCCGCAGCGAATCCATCGACCACAACGTGTCGATTATGTTTTTATTGATGTAAAGCACCGGGAACTTTCCGATACGGTAGTCGGCCTCTTCGAAACAGGTCAGCAAGTAGGATTTTTTCAGCGTAATCCGGCGTCCGTCGGTTTTCAACGTATCGACGGGTCCTTCGGCGAGTATTTCGATGTCGGTCGAATCGCCGCCCAGATGTCCTCTGTCGAAAACGGGGAATTCGACGACCTCCATCACGTCCTTGTCGACCTCGATGTCGAGCCGGAACTGGTCGCCGATCAACACCGAGTCGGCCGAGAACCGCGCCTCGACGGACGGCGTTTTCGGTTGTGCGGACAGCGAACCTGCGATCAGCAGCAGAGCTACGGTGAATATTTTTTTAACGTAAAACATACGGTTTGTCAGCTTGGCGCCGGTTACCGGCGTTTAAAGAGTTTCATCAATGACGTGACATAGTCTTCTCCCGTCGCGATCTTCACGTTGTCGACCCGGCAGCGTTTCAACGACGAATCGATCAGCGCGCTGGTCTGTTCCCAGTTACGGGCGTAGGCGTCGCGGACGGCGCGCGAAGCCGTGTCGACCCACACTTTTTCGCCCGTCTCGGCGTCTTTCAGTTCGAGGATTCCCACATCCGGAAGCTGCTGTTCGCGGCGGTCGTAGACCCGGATTCCGACCATGTCGTGTTTGCCGGAGGCGATTTTCAGCGCGTCTTCGAACCGGGCGTGACCGTCGGCCGTGTCCATGAAGTCGGACAGTACGAAGGCCGTCGAACGTTTTTTCAGGATATTGGTCAGGTAGCGCAGCCCTTCGGAAATGTCCGTGCCGTTATTCTCGGGCATGAAGCTGATCAACTCCTTGATGATCATCAACACGTGCGCGCGGCCCTTTTTCGGCGGGATGAACTTTTCGACGCGGTCGCTGAAGAAGATGCAGCCTACCTTGTCGTTGTTCTGCGCGGCGGAAAAGGCCAGCACGGCGGCGATCTCGGTGATCGTGTTTTTCTTGAGCTTTTCGGTCGTGCCGAACATGCGCGAACCGCTGACGTCGATCAACAGCATCATCGTCAGCTCGCGCTCTTCCTCGTAGATCTTGATGTGCGGCTGGCGGCTGCGGGCGGTGACGTTCCAGTCGATATCGCGGACGTCGTCGCCCACGCGGTATTCGCGCACTTCGCTGAAGGCCATACCGCGCCCTTTGAAAGCGCTGTGGTATTTGCCGGCGAAGATATCGTTGCTCAGCCCCCGCGTCTTGATCTCGATCCTGCGGACCTGTTTGAGAATATCGCTGCTGCTCTCCATGACGGTTTACGGACTAAGGTACTTCGACGTTGTTGAGGATTTCGGTGACGATCTCTTCGGTGGAGACGTTTTCGGCCTCAGCTTCGTAGGTCAGTCCGATACGGTGCCGCAGCACGTCGTGGCATACGGCGCGCACGTCCTCGGGGATCACGTAGCCGCGCCGCTTGATGAAGGCGTAGCTTTTGGCCGCCTTCGCCAGCGAAATGCTCGCGCGCGGCGAGCCGCCGTAGCTGATCAGCGAAGCGAGCCTCGCCATGTTGTATTCAGACGGTTCGCGCGTGGCGAAGATGATGTCTACGATGTATTTCTCGATTTTTTCGTCCATATAGACGTCGCTGACCACCTCGCGGGCTTTCAGAATGTCTTCCGGCGCGATGACCCGGTTCGGTTTGGGCAGCCCGCCGCCCAGCATGTTCAGTCGCATGATGTCGCGTTCTTCTTGTTTCTTCGGATAGGTGATCCGCGCTTTCAGCATGAAACGGTCGACCTGCGCTTCGGGCAACGGGTAGGTGCCTTCCTGTTCGAGCGGGTTCTGCGTGGCCAGTACGAGGAACGGTTCCGGCAGTTTGTAGGTCGTGTCCCCGATGGTAACCTGACGCTCCTGCATTGCTTCGAGCAGCGCGCTCTGCACTTTGGCCGGGGAGCGGTTGATTTCGTCGGCCAGGATGAAGTTGGCGAAGATCGGCCCCTTCTTCACCGAAAACTCTTCGGTCTTCTGGCTGTATATCAGCGTACCGATCAGGTCGGCCGGCAACAGGTCGGGGGTGAACTGGATGCGGCTGAAGTGGGCGTTCACGGCCTGCGCCAGCGTCGTGATGGCCAGCGTCTTGGCCAGTCCCGGGACGCCTTCCAACAGGATGTGGCCGTTCGACAGCAGGCCGATCAGCAGCGTGTCAACCAGGTGTTTCTGGCCGACGATCACCTTGCTCATCTCCAGGTTCAGCGTATCGACGAAGACGCTTTCGCGCTCGATCCGCTCGTTGAGTTCCTTGATATTGATTACTTCACTCATATCTTGAAAAATTACGTATAATCCGTATGCCGTTCTCTGTTTCGGGCATTGATTTAAACGATTGACACGCAAATTTATTGTAAAATTTTTAATTTATGCCCTCTTGTGCCAAATTTCAGACCGTTATCCGTTTCGGCGGTCGTTTGCGCGCCGTCCGCCGGAGGGATTTGCTCTCCGAAGGGACGTTTTTGCGAAAATTTCCGGATTCTAATGCTTACCTTTGCGGCGTTAATAATGTCGATCGTTGTGTCTGAATATATCCAAAAACTGAACGATGCGCAGCGCGAGGCCGTCGTCAACTTCCGGTGTCCGTCGCTGATCGTGGCCGGGGCCGGTTCCGGCAAAACCCGCGTGTTGACCTGCCGCATCGCCTATATGCTCGAACAGGGCGTAGCCCCCGATACGATCCTCGCGCTGACTTTCACGAACAAAGCGGCGGCCGAGATGCGCGAACGGATCGGGCAGTTGCTGTCGCCGCAGGCCACTCGCCGGATCTGGATGGGAACGTTCCACTCGCTGTTCTCGCGCATCCTGCGCGCCGAGGCCGACAAGCTGGGCTATCCCTCTTCCTACACGATCTACGACGCGTCGGACGCCCGCAACCTGGTCAAGCAGATCATCCGCGAGATGAATCTCAGCGACGAGACTTACAAGCCCGGCGATATCGCCGCCCGGATCTCGCTGGCGAAGAACAACCTGATCACGCCGGGCGCTTACGAGGCGAACGCTTCGCTGCAGGCCGAAGACCGGGAGCGCCGCCGACCGCAGTTCGTCGATATTTATAAACTCTACGTGCAGAAATGCAGGCAGAACGGGGCGATGGATTTCGACGACCTGCTGCTCAATACGAATATCCTGTTCAAAGATTTCCCGGATGTGCTGGCCCGCTACCAGGCGCAGTTCCGCTACATTCTGGTCGACGAGTATCAGGATACCAATTTCGCGCAGTACGTGATTATCAGGCGGTTGGCCGAGCAGCATTCGAACGTCTGCGTCGTCGGCGACGATGCGCAGAGCATCTACTCGTTTCGCGGAGCGAAGATCGAAAACATCCTGCGGTTCCGCAACGACTTTCCGGATGCGCGGATTTTCAAGCTCGAACAGAATTACCGTTCGACGCAGACGATCGTCGATGCGGCGAACAGCATCATCGAAAAAAATACGAAGCAGATCCGCAAACGCTCCTTCTCGACTGCCGAGCAGGGCGAAAAAATCAAGGTGATCAAGGCCTATACCGATAAGGAGGAGGCGATCCTGATTGCCGGCGACATCGCTTCGACGGTGCGAGAAAAGGATCTTTCTTACAGCGAGATAGCGATTCTGTACCGTACCAATGCGCAGTCGCGCTCGCTCGAGGAGTCGCTCCGCGGGCGAAACATTCCCTATAAAATCTACGGCGGCGTGTCGTTCTACCAACGCAAGGAGATCAAGGATTTGCTGGCTTACGTGCGCTTGGTCGTGAACCCGAAAGACGACGAGGCGTTCCGCCGGGTAATCAACACCCCGGCGCGCGGGATCGGCGACGTGACGGTGAACCGGATTGCGGCAGCCGCGGCGGAACGGAATCTGAGCCTGTGGGAAGCGGTCAGCACGCTTTCGTCGGACGATATGGAGATGAAAGGGGCCGCCGGTAAAAAAGTGACCGCTTTTGCGGGGATGATCGGCGAGTTGTCCGGTATGCGGGCCACGGCCGAAGCTTACGAGCTCGGTCTGGAAATCGCCGTCCGTTCCGGAATTATCGGAACCTACAAAATGCAGCAGACCCCGGAAGCGGTCAGCGCGCTGGAAAATATCGAAGAGCTGATCAACTCGGTCAGGGCCTATACCGACGAACAAAAGCGGATCGCGGCCGAATCGGGCGACGACGCGCAGGCGCGCGTGACGCTCGACGAATGGCTGCAAAACGTTGCGCTGCTGACCGATATGGACAACGAGAAGCCCGAAGAGCGCAATAAAGTGACGATGATGACGGTGCATGGCGCCAAAGGGCTTGAGTTCGAATACGTGTACGTGGCGGGACTGGAAGAGAACTTGTTCCCGAGCATGATGAGCCTCGGCAACGAGGAGGGGCTCGAAGAGGAGCGCCGGCTGTTTTACGTGGCGTTGACGCGGGCCAAACGGGGAGCGGTGCTCTCGTTCGCCGAGTCGCGTTTTAAATGGGGCGAAATGACTTTTTGCCGGCCCAGCCGTTTTCTCGGCGAGATCGACCCGAAGTTTCTCGACATCCAGTTCGACGCCGACGACCTGTCGGCGCCGGAAGGAGGGAACGACGCTCCGGTGCGGACGGCATACGGCGGCCGGGGCGGTTACCGGAAGCAGGAAGCCGGGCGCAAAGATTATACGGGGAACGCCCGGACGTATTATTCCGGCCGGGAGCAGTCCCGCGGGGAACGTTCGTCCGAACGTCCTGCGCAGGGAGGGTTTCGATATGCGGCGGCTTCTGTCCGGGAGATGTCGCCGGTCGTGCCCGACAGTCGTTTCCGCAGCGTGGGCAGCCGCCCGCAGGTCGAACCGGAGCAGCGGATTCCGTCCGCTCCCCGTCCGGCGGAAAGTGCCGGCTCGGGAGACGAGTTCGAGGTCGGAATGTTGGTGCGGCACGACAAATTCGGAACGGGACGCGTGACGCAGGTCGAAGAGTGGTCGGGCGACGTGAAAATTACGGTCGAGTTCGACGGAGCGGGACGGAAAACGCTGCTCCGGCGGTTCGCGAAGTTGACCCCGTTGCGGCGGGGGTGACGGGTCGCGTCCGGCCTGTGCCGGCCGTCGGACGGAATGGAATGGGTAAGGCGGATGAAAATCGACCGAAAGGTTTCGGCGTATTGTATTTTATTTATGACTAGTTCCTGAAAATGTACGGTATATTTCTGATTTTGTTGTTTTATCTGCTGGGATGCTTCGTCGCGGCCCTGATCGGGAATTTCGTTCCGGGCAGCGTGATCGGGATGATCCTGCTTTTCTGTGCGCTGTCGCTGAAGTGGGTGCGTCCGGGGCATGTGAAAAAGGTGTCGATGTTCCTACTCGACAACATGATGTTGTTCTTTATTCCGGTCGGCGTCGGACTGATCACGTCCTACACGTTGCTGAGCCGCTACATGCTGGCCATCATCGTGGCTTCGTTGGTCAGCACGGTGCTGGTGATCGCGGTGGTCGGGCTGGTGGAGCAGAAACTGGAGTCGAAAAAACGGTCTAAAAAAGAAGATGATGATAAAGGAGATCGCTGATTCGCAGGTGTTCCTGCTGACGCTGACCGTCGGCGTTTACATCGGCGCGATGTGGTTGCGCCGCAAGGTCAACTGGGCGCTGTTGCATCCGATTTTCGTTTCGATCGTCGTGCTGATCGCCTTTTTGCGGCTGAGCGGGATCGAATACGAGCATTACATGCGGCAGACGCAGGTGATCGATTTTCTGCTGGGATTGTCGGTCGTCGCGCTCGGGTATATCCTGCACGATCAGATTTACAACATCCGGGGGAACGTGATTTCGATCGTCGTGGCGATCCTGGTCGGCAGCGCCGTGGGGATCGTCAGCGTCGCGTTGATCGCCCGTTGGATGGGGGCCGAGCCTGCCGTAGTCGCTTCGCTCGAACCGAAGTCGGTTACGACGGCGATCGCGCTGTCGGTGTCGGCCAACTCGGGCGGGATTCCGGCCCTGACGTCCGTGGCGGTAATCGTGGTCGGCGTGTTCGGCGGCATCGTCGGGCCGTGGGTGCTCCGCCGGGTCGGCGTCGAAAGCCGGATCGCCAAAGGACTGGCGATGGGCGCGGCGGCTCATGCGCTCGGAACGGCCCGCGCGATGGAACTGGGGGCCGTCGAGGGGGCTATCAGCGGGTTGGCCATCGGGTTGATGGGGCTGGCTACGGCGATCCTCGTTCCGATCCTTGGAAAAATATTGTAACTTTGTCATTGTCATAGAATAATCTATCCGGTTTCGAACTATTTAAAATCGATTTGCCATGAGACTGACTGAACGATACGCCCGAATCCTGGAATGGTTTCAGCAGAATATGCCCGTCGCCGAGAGCGAATTGCGCTACAAAGACCCGTACCAATTGCTGGTGGCGGTCATCCTGTCGGCGCAGTGCACCGACAAACGGGTCAACATGACTACTCCGGCGCTGTTCGAGCGTTTCCCGACCCCGCAACGCATGGCCGAAGCGACGCCCGAGGAGATCTATCCTTATATCAAAAGTATTTCTTATCCGAACAACAAGGCGAAAAACCTGGCCGGCATGGCGCGGATGCTGGTGTCGGAGTTCGGCGGAGAGGTGCCGTCCGACCTCGATCAGTTGCAGCGATTGCCGGGCGTGGGGCGCAAGACGGCCAACGTGATCGGGATCGTCGTTTTCAACGAGGCCGTGATGCCGGTGGACACGCACGTGTTCCGGGTGTCCGACCGGTTGGGGCTGACCACGGGGGCCAAAACGCCGTTGCAGACCGAGCATCAGCTGACGGCGCATATTCCCCCCGAATTGCTCCCGATCGCGCACCACTGGCTGATCCTGCACGGGCGTTACGTATGCCTGGCCCGTAGACCCAAATGCGATCAGTGCGGCCTGACTCCGTGGTGTCGTTATTACGGGCGAAAGGAAAAGTGATTTTTTGCGACGATCTGCCGATAATTTACTATTTTTGTAAAATGCCGGATCAGGCCACCTTCGGGCGGTCGGCGTCCGGGGACGGAATTGTCGGATTAAAACCGGAGTTATGAACGGACTGAAAGGGTGGTTTGCCGTGCTGGCGGGTTTGGCGCTGATATCCTGTGCCAAAGGCCCTTCGGAAGGGGGAGCGTCCGATCCTGCTACGGATGCTGCCGCCAACCGCTGGATCTATTCGCAGATGATCCGGCAGTACCTCTATAACGATTATACGAAGACGATAACTCCCGATTACAACCAGTCGTGCGAAAACTTTTTCACCGGACTGTTGTCCTCGCGTCCGACCGACAACGACGGGAAACATACCGGGACGGATAACTATTTTTACTCGTCTATGGAACGTAGCGGAACGTCGAAAACGGCCGTTTCGGGCAAGGTTGCCACTTACGGGATCGAATACAAGTGCTATTATACCGACTATTCCAGAACGTATGTGGCGGCCCGGGTGCAGTTCGTGGTGAAGGGATCGCCCGCCGATAGAGCCGGAATACGGCGCGGGGACTGGATCTGTCTGGTCGACGGAAAACCGATCGGGTCGAACAACACGTCGGTACTGCGGCGGGGCGGAGCGGTCACACTGTGGGTGGAGCGGATGGAAAAAACGATGCAGGGCGGGTTCGAAATTTATCAAACCGTTTACGAGAAATCTGTTTCGATGGACGCCGCCGAAACGCTGGACGTCTCTCCGGTACTGACCGATACGCTGATCGTACGCGGTTCCCGGCGGATCGGTTATCTCGTATACAACGAATTCCTGTCGGAGCCTGCCGGGGCGTCGGACGGGCGGTACGACGAACAACTCAAAGCGGTATTCGCCGATTTCAAACGACAGCATATCAACGAACTGGTGCTGGATCTTCGTTATAACGGCGGCGGTTACGTCAATACCTGTCGGTTGCTGTGCAGCATGATCGCGCCGCAGAGCGCGCTGGGACAGGTTTTCTGCATCGAACGTTTCAACGACGACCTGCATGCGCTGTACGGCGAGACGGTGCTGCGGTTCCTGCCGGAAGGCGAGGTGGGCGGCTGCAACCTGAATCTCGCCCGGCTTTATGTGCTGACCGGCCCGTGGACGGCTTCGTCGAGCGAGTTGGTGATCAACAACCTGCGGCCGTATATGCCGGTGAAGGTGGTGGGAACGACGACGGAAGGAAAAAACGTAGGATCGTCGGAGATCCGGTCGAACGTTTACGGGATCGTTTTACGTCCGATTACCGGCCGGGCTTTCAACCGCGATTACGAATCGGATTACGCGGACGGTTTCGATCCCGATTTTCCGGCGGACGACGACGATAATCAGGATCAGATGCTCGAATTGGGCGATCCGGACGAGTTCGTATTGCAGTACGCCCTGGCGGACATAGCCGGGTCGCCGGTCGCCGCGACGTCGAAGGCGGACGACCTGCTGCGCGGGCCTTATACGCCGGCGGGCGAACCGCAGCCGGAAGGAAGGATACGGGGGATGATATTTACGGCTCCGGGAGGGACGGACGGGCCGTTCGATTAAAAAAAGAAAAATTTTTATGGTAATTACGGAACAGAAACTGGATCAACTGCGGGAGATATTGGGCGGCGCTCCCAAAAAAATGGCGCTTCTTTCACATACCAATCCGGACGGCGATACGATCGGCGCCGCGCTGGCGTGGCGCGCGTACCTCGAACGTCTGGGGCATACGACGCGCTGCATCGCGCCGAACCGGTACCCTTATTTTCTCGAATGGATGACCGATATCGGGTATATCGGGGTTTTCAAGGAGGATGCGGACGGGGAGATGGCGAAGTTCATCGGCGAGGCGGACGTGATCTTTTGCATGGATTTCAATCAGATCAACCGGCTCGACCGGGTGACCGATACGGCGACGGCCAATACGACGGCCCAGCGCGTACTGATCGACCATCACCTGCATCCGCCGGTGGACGGTTATACGGTGCAGTTTTCCGATACGCACTCCTGTTCGACTTCCTATATCGTCTATCAGCTGATCGAGGCGCTGGCCGGAACCGATGCGATCGACCAGGCGATGGCCGAGGCGCTGTATGTCGGCATCATGACCGATACCGGCAATTTCAGTTTCAGCAACCTGACTTCCGATCTGTTCCGGGCCGTAGCGGTGCTGATCGACCGCGGAGTGAACGTGCCGTACGTCAACAGCAGCGTGTACGACAATTTTTCGGAGGGACGGATGCGGCTGCTCGGGTACATGCTGAACGACAAGATGGTGACCGACTATCGGTACGGCGTGGCGTACGTGTCCCTGACCGAGGAGGAGATGCGGCGCTTCAACTTCATACAGGGCGATAGCGAGGGGTTCGTCAATTATCCGCTGTCGATCCGGGGTATCCGCATGTCGGCGATGTTTATCCAGACGAAGCACAGCATCCGGGTGTCGCTCCGTTCGCGGGGCAGCGACGTGGACGTCAACGTGTTCGCGCGCCGTTATTTCGACGGCGGGGGACACCGTAACGCCGCCGGCGGCAAATCGTACGTGTCGATGGACGAAACGCTGAAAAATTTCCATACGTATCTTAAGGAGTATTTCGGGGCGTAGTTTTTTCGTCGGAAAATCGTTTTTTCACATTTGATGTAAAATAAGATCGTCGCCGGAAACGTTCGTAAAACGTATTGGATCGATGACCGAAATAGGTGATTCGTTATGAAAGTGGTTCTGAATTTTCTTTTGTACGCCGCGCTTTTTTTCGTCGTGATTTTCGCGATTACGTACGGGGCGGAAACATGGGCGTTCCACAGCGGCAAGAACATGCAGTCGATGCTGGTCGAATCCGGCGTGGCTGCGGCCGTTTTCGCCGTTTTCCTATGTATGGTAGCCGGCCGGGCCGAACGGGAGAAAGAGCGCAACGACAAAAAAAGGGAGGAACGCAGAAACGCGGCCGGGAAAGGATAATCGCCAGCCGTCTTAGGGAGGAAGTACCGATGGAAAAAAAATATAAATACCGCTACGACCGGCGCTGCCGGCGGATTACGGCGGCCCTGTTGTTGATTCTCGCCGGGCTGTTCGTTTGGTTTCATTTCGTCCTGGGAGGCGATTACCTGCCGGCCTGGGGACTCTTTTTCGTCGTCTGCATCATCACGCTGTACATCCTGTCCATTCCGCGTTACATCCTGCTGGACGACGCGGCGCTCGAGATCCATTGCATCGTCGACCTGACGCGGATTCACATCGAGGATATCGAACTGATCCGGCGGATCGAACGCAGCGAATTCCGCCGGCTGTGGCCGTTGCTCGGCAGCTACGGGTTCTGGGGATATTACGGCTACTATTTCAGCTTCCGGGAGTGGACGCTGTACAAGGTCTATGCGGCGGAGCGGAACAACCTGGTGCTGATCGAGGATATTTACGAGGATACCTACATCGTCAGTTGCGACGACCCGGATGGGCTGATCGCTTTCGTTTCGGAAGCCCGCGACCGGAAACGGGCCGAGATACTCAGGCACACGGCCGGGCAGATCGCGAAATGACCGTTCCGCAGAGCCGATAAATCCGTCGGGAGCGGGGACTCTTTTTGATAAATTGATTATCTTTGCAAAACGGGAGAATTTCCGTTTTGCGTTTTTATGCCCGTATCGAAAAGCAGGGTAATTTAATAAATATAGAGAAAATGGTATTTGACATTGAGTTGATTCGGAAAGTTTACGGCTCGTTCGCCGCCAGGGTGGAGCAGGCCCGGAAAGTGAAAGGAACGTCGCTGACGCTGGCGGAGAAAATCCTCTATGCGCACCTGTACGATGCGTCGGATGCGAAAGCGTTCCGCAGAGGGGTCGATTACGTGAATTTCCGTCCGGATCGCGTGGCGATGCAGGATGCCACGGCGCAGATGGCGCTGTTGCAGTTTATGAACGCCGGCCGCGACCGTTCGGCCGTTCCGGCGTCGGTGCACTGCGACCACCTGATTCAGGCCGACCGGGGGGCCGCTTCCGATGTGTCTACCGCCAACGATTCGAACCGCGAGGTGTACGATTTTCTCAAAAGCGTGGCCAATCGCTACGGGCTCGGTTTCTGGAAAGCCGGGGCCGGTATCATTCATCAGGTCGTGTTGGAAAACTACGCTTTTCCGGGCGGCATGATGATCGGGACGGATTCGCATACGCCGAACGCCGGCGGGCTCGGCATGGTAGCTATCGGCGTCGGCGGGGCCGATGCGGTGGACGTGATGGCAGGGATGCCGTGGGAGCTGAAAATGCCGAAGATCATCGGCGTGAAACTGACCGGGCGGCTCAGCGGCTGGGCTTCGCCGAAAGACGTGATCCTGAAACTGGCCGGGATACTGACCGTCAAGGGCGGAACCAATGCGATTCTGGAATATTTCGGCGACGGGGCGGCTTCGCTGTCTGCGACCGGCAAGGCGACGATCTGCAATATGGGCGCCGAGGTGGGGGCCACCACTTCGCTGTTCGCCTATGACGAGTCGATGGCGCGCTACCTGCGCGCTACCGGACGCGAAGAAGTGGCCGCGCTGGCCGACGGCATAGCCGGTTCGCTGCGCGCCGACGCCGAAACGGCCGCCGAGCCGGAAAAATATTACGACCGGGTGATCGAAATCGACCTGTCGTCGTTGGAACCCTATATCAACGGGCCTTTTACGCCCGATGCCGCGCATACGATCTCCGAATTCGGCGCCTGGGTGCGCGAAAAAGGGATCCCGCAGCGGATGGAAGTCGGCTTGATCGGATCGTGTACGAACTCTTCGTACCAGGATCTGAGCCGCGCCGCTTCGGTGGCGCGTCAAGCGGCCGCCAAAAAGCTGGAGACGAAAGCGAAGCTGCTGATCAATCCGGGTTCGGAGCAGGTGCGCTATACGGCCGAACGCGACGGAATCTTGCAGTCGCTGCTTGAGGCGGGCGGCACCGTGATGGCCAATGCTTGCGGTCCGTGCATCGGGCAGTGGGCGCGGCACGAGCCGGACAACACGCGTCCGAACTCGATCGTGACGTCGTTCAACCGGAACTTTGCGAAGCGGGCCGACGGCAATCCGAATACGCACGCTTTCGTGGCTTCGCCCGAACTGGTGATGGCGCTGACCATCGCCGGCGACCTGACGTTCAATCCGATGAAGGACACGCTGCAAAATGCTGCCGGACAGTCCGTGATGCTCGACGAACCGAAAGGGGACGAGTTGCCCGCCTCCGGGTTCGACGTGAAAGACAACGGGTACGTCGCGCCCGATCCGCACGCTTCCGGCGAGGTGGCGATCGCCGCCGGTTCGAATCGTCTGCAACGGCTGGAGCCTTTTGCCGCGTGGGACGGGAACGACTTTACCGATTTGCGGCTGCTGATCAAGGCGTCCGGCAAGTGCACGACCGACCATATCTCGATGGCGGGGCCGTGGCTGCGCTTCCGGGGACACCTCGAAAACATTTCGGACAACCTGCTGATGGGAGCCGTCAATAAATTCAACGGACAGACCAATTCGGTGCTCAATACGCTGGACGGCAGTTACGACGGCGTGTCGTCTGTGGCCAAAAAGTATAAGGCGAAGGGGATCGGTTCGATCGTCGTGGCCGAGGAGAACTACGGCGAGGGATCGTCGCGCGAACATGCCGCGCTCGAACCGCGCTTCCTGAATGTGAAGGTCGTGCTTGTCAAGTCGTTCGCGCGAATCCATGAAACGAACCTGAAAAAACAGGGTATGCTGGCGCTGACGTTCGCCGATCCGGCCGATTACGACCGCATCCGCGAGGACGACCGGATCGAAGTGACCGGCCTGAAAACGTTTGCGCCGGGCAGCCGGATGACCGTTACGCTGCGCCACAGCGACGGAACGTCCGAGTCGTTCGAAGCCAATCATACTTACAACGAACAGCAAATCAAGTGGTTCAAGGCGGGAGCCGCATTGAACTGCTAACGAATTGCAGCGGTATTTTCCGGCCGGACGGCGCGGATCGTCCGTCCGGAATTCCCTGAAAGTTCGAAAATATCACGGGTTTCGAGTGCAAAATATTGTTTTTTCAACGGAAAGCGTTATCTTTGCCCTCCCAAAGTGCAGGAATCTCTTGCGAGGACGTAGGGGCCCGCAATATTCCCACTATAAATTTAATTGAAAAGAGATGGATAATTTAATCAAGATCGCCCAGGATTCGATGTGGGTGAAGCCGGAAGTTCCCTCGTTCAAAAGCGGCGACACGATTACCGTGACCTACAAGATTGTCGAGGGTAACAAGGAACGTCTCCAGAGTTTCCGCGGCACGGTCATTCAGATCAAGGGCAGCGGTATTACGAAGATGTTCACGATTCGTAAAATTTCGGACGGTATTGGCGTGGAACGTATTTTCCCGGTTTACTCGCCGCATATCGACCGTATCGAGGTGAATAAAGTGGGTGTCGTTCGCCGTGCGCGTATTTACTACCTGCGCGAACTGACCGGTAAAAAAGCCCGTATCAAAGAGAAGAAAAGAGTGGTGGCCAAATAGTCCGGATAGCTTTTCGGATACGAAAGATTCTATACGACGGGGAACCAGCAGGCTGGTTCCCCGTTTTGTCGTTCCCGTCCCCGCCGGGCGGATAGTTGTTTTCGGCAGCCGGGACAGGACGCTTCGCCAGCGGCGGGGACGGTTAATCTGAAAATTTTGTATATTTACAAAATATTCGAACTCCGTTCCACTGTTAAACGGCTATTCTGCAATGGTTAAAGAGATACTGCTGATCATATCCGTCATCCTGCAAATCATTGCGGCGATCGTCGCTATCGGGCTGACGCGCCGTACCAAATACAACCTGTCGTGGATGTTGTTTACGGTCGCGCTGACCTGCATGGCGTTTCTGCGTCTCGGGGAGTACGTTCAGATCACCGATCTGAAGGAGTGGCGGTTGCCGTCGGAGTTCTTTATCTGGACAGGGATCGTTACTTCGCTCTGTTTCGCGGTCGGGATGCTCCTGGTGCAGAAAATTTTCAATTACATCGCCCGTGCCGAGCGTCAGCGGCGGATCAGCGAACGGCGGATACTGAACACCGTGTTGCGTACCGAGGAAAAAGAACGGCAGCGTTTTTCGAAAGATCTGCACGACGGATTGGGGCCGTTGCTTTCGTCCGCAAAGATGTCTATTTCGGCGCTTTCGTCCGGCGATACGGATGAACGCAACCGCGAGATACTGCGCAATGCCAACTACGTGATCGACGAAGCGATCCGCAGCCTGCGCGAGATCTCGGTCAATCTCAGCCCGCATATCCTGAACGATTTCGGGTTATCGCGGGCGATCTCGAATTTCATCAATAGGCTGCCGCGCGGCGCGATGCGGATCAATTTTTCGACGAACCTGCGGACGGAACGTTTCGATATGGATATCGAAGTGATCCTGTACCGGATCGTGTGCGAGTTGATTAACAACAGCCTGAAACACTCCGGGGCCTCGGTCGCTACCGTTTCGCTGGTTTACGCCGACGGCGTGCTGCGGCTCGATTACCGCGATAACGGATGCGGGTTCGACGTAGCGAAGGTCGAACAGAAAGGAATGGGAATCGCTAACATTCAGTCTCGGGTCAGTTCGCTGAAAGGCGATTTCGCGTTGAAAAGCACGCCCGGCCGCGGAATGAATGCGGTGGTCGAGGTGCATGTGTAAAAAAGGACGGTTATGGAAAGAACTTGTAAAATAGTGTTGGCGGACGATCATACGCTGTTCCGCAACGGACTCAAGACGTTGTTGTCGGGCATCCGGAATTTCGAAGTGACCGGGGAGGCTTCCGACGGTTGCGAGTTGCTCGAACTGCTGGGGCGCGAAACTCCGGACGTCGTGCTGTTGGATATCGAGATGCCGAAAATGAACGGCATTGTGGCCGCCGAAGAAGCGCTGAAACGTTGGCCCGACCTGCGGATTATCACGCTCTCGATGTACGGCGACGAGGATTACTATTTCAAAATGGTGTCGCTCGGCGTGAAAGGTTTTATTCTGAAAAATTCAGAAATCAAGGACGTCGTAGCCGCGATCGAAACGGTGGTCGACGGAGGAAGTTTTTTCTCGCAGGAGCTGTTGTTCAATCTGGTAAGCAACCTCAAATCGACTCCGTCGTCGGTGCCGGAGGATAGTCCCGAACAGCTTTCGCAACGCGAGTCGGAGATCCTGCTGCACATCTGCCGCGGCGAGTCGAACAACGAGATCGCCGATGCGCTGTTTATTTCGAAACGCACTGTCGATAAGCATCGGTCGAATATCCTGGCTAAAACCGGATGCCGGAATACGGCGAACCTGGTCGTCTATGCGATCAAGCACAACCTGGTGGAGATATGAAACGAAACACTCCCGGAACGCGTTACGAACGGTTCCGGGAGTGTCGTATAACGGGGACGGCGTTTAGAACTTGAGTCCCGCCGACAGGGTGATCGTGTTGCGGTTCTGCTTGGTATCGACGGCTCCCGACTGGATGGTGTATTTATCTTTATCGTCGTAGAAATAGAACATCTGGTAGGGAGCGTATTTGTACGCGGTGTAAATATAGGTCGCGTCCAGGTAGAAATTTTGGAAACGGAATCCCAAGCCGGCCGAATAGTTCTCGTAAGAACGGACGTTCGCCTGGTTGATGAAGGCGTCCTTCGTCCGGATGCACTCCCCGTAATTGGCATAGCGACCCGCACGTAGAAGTTTTTTAGCGGAGTCGCCTCGACGCCCACCCGGAAGTTGTTCGCCGGCTGAAAGAACGACTTGATGTCCTGGTTGAGATCCTGTTCGAATTCCCAGTTGTTTCCGTTCATGTTTCGAATCTTCATGTTGTTGTACCATACCCGTTCGTAATCGGCCGTGATCAGCCCTACGCCCGGGAGCGTGAACGAAATACCCGTGAGCAGCCGCGTGGGGGTGTTGATGTTGTACTGGTTGGGGGCGTACGGGCTCTCCTGCCAGTTTTGCTGGGTGTTGAATTCCGCCGACATGTATTCGGTGTACTCCTCGTTCATGCTGACGTAGGTCGGCGTATGGACGGCCACGCCGATCCGCAGGTTGTCGACCGGACGGAGGATGGCCCCGAACTTGAAATTCACGCCGGTGCCGTCCTGACGCAGCGTCCGGATGTAATTCAGGCGATTCAGCGGCAGCGTATTGTTGCTGTAAGTTTCGCTGTAATTGTTTTCGTTCCGGAAGTAAATATCCTGAATCCCGACCGTAAATCCGAGGTAGAGGATATTCTGGAAGTTGAATCCGCCGGAGATGTCGTATTCGCCGATACTTCCCTTGTTGATGTTGTACAGCGACGGGTTGATCCGCGCGTCTTTCGAAAGGTTGTTCCACGGGGCGTAATAGTTGTCGCCTACCGGGTCGAGCACATAGGTGTTGTAGGCCAGAATTCCACCCCATTGTCCGATAGCGAGGCTCTGGAACGGACTGATCGGGTCTTCGGGAGTCATTCGCAGCGTCGATTCGCTGACTCCGCGGATATCTTCCGCGAATACTTCGGTCATCGACTGTCCGATCCCTTGTCCGTAAGCCGCCGACGTGGTATTGAAATCGGCCAGTTTCGTATAACCTACGCCCAGCGTGAAGCTGGTCAGCGCGCCTGTTCCCTGGTAGAGGTTCAGCGCTGCCCCGACATTGCCCAGCGAAAACCGGGTGCGCGAATAGTCGTTGCTCCGTCCCTGAAAGCCGCTTTCCATGTTACTCCAGGTCAGCGACGGCGATATGCCGACTTCCGATCCCCGGTAGATTCCCAGACCTGCCGGATTGATGTTCATCGAAGAGAGATCCGCGCCGAGCGATGTGAAAGCTCCGCCGAGCGCCGCGCTGCGTGCCGTTCCGAATGAATAGTTGTACTGAGATAGATTCAGTAGGTCGCCCGGAGTCTGGGCGGTCGCCGTTGCGAACGGAAGCGCCGCGATGACGCATAGCGTGACGAATTTGTTTTTTTTCATAATTCGTTCTTTGATTAATTCGATGTTGAGTTTCGTGTTCGAGGTTTGTCGTTGCCGGAAGCCGGCCGAAGATTATCTCCGATAGCTTGCGCCGCCGCCCGACGATTGTCCGCCGCCGGTGTATCCTCCTCCTCCGCCCCGGTAGCCGGACCCGGTGCTCGGCGAGTAGCTGCTGCCCGAAGAGGGAGCGGTGCTTCCGCGCCGGTACGACGATCCCGAATTGTTGTTAACCGACGGGCTTACGGTGGTAGTCGGCCCCGATGCGGTTCCGCCGCGCCGGTAGGACGAACTGCCCGAAGACGTTCCCGAACCGGTGCTGCCGATCGAACTGCCGCTCGAGGTCGTACCGCCCCGGCGGTACGACGAGCCGCCGTTCAGCGACGAGCCGGTAGTCGTTCCGGGCCGGTAGGTCGATGAAGTGGTTCCTCCCCGGCGGTAGCTGGGTCCCGACGACCCCCGCCCTGCGGAAGATACCGTGCCGCCCGTTCCGGTTCTCGGACGGTTCCAAACCGTGTTCTTATTATTGTATTTAGGGTAATAATCGTATCCCCAGTGATGATGCGGGCCGTACCATCCTCCGTAATAGGGCGGATACCAGCCGCCGTACCATCCTCCGTACCAGCCGTTCCAACTGTTCCATCCCCAATTCCATCCCCAGTTCCAACTGTTATAAGGGTAGTATCCCGAATACCAACTCCACGACGGGCTCCATCCCCACCACCACGGGCTGCTCCAGTTCCATGCGGGGGAGCTCCATCCCCACAGTCCGAGATTGATGTTTACGTTGGCTGTTCCCCAGTCGCCGTACAAGGAGGGGGCGTATTTGGGTTCTACGAGCACTTGGTCGCCGAGGACCGTCACGTCGTAATAGGCCGGATCGTAGGCGGAGGCATAGCGTCCCGAGGTGTTGGCATTTTCGTTTTGGACGTCGCTCTGCCTGTCGTCGCTCAGCGAACCGAGACTTTTCAGACGGCTTGCGTAAGAATCTCCGCCGTAACCGCCCGCGATCAAGCTGCTGCGCGATTCGTCCTCTTGTCGGTCGTTCAGTTCGGATACGGCCCGGGCCACTTCCTCGCGGCGGGCCCGTTCGGCCTCTTCCGCGGCGCGCTGCGCTTCCTGCTGCCGGATGAGACGCTGCTGCTTCTCGGCGGCGATCGCTTTCCGGTTGTGCGTTACGTATAAATCGTCGGTGGCAGCGGATGAAGTGCTCGAATAGACGGTTGCACTGCATCCTCCCAGCAGCGTGGCAACGACCACGCTGCCCAATACGGTTATTAATTTTCGGCTTTTCATGGCACTCTATTTTTTCTGTTTCGCGGAATGGCGGCCTTTTCGCCGCCGCCGCATTCCATCATATATAGGTATAACGAAAATTATACCCGAAAGTTATTGCTCCGGAAATAAATTTCACGGTTCCGGAGGGCGCGCGCGCCGTTTTAAAGAATGCATCTGCGCCCTCCGAACGTTGCGTGGCGCGGGTCGAATGTTTTTCCTTTTTCCAGGGAAAAACCGATCCAGCCTCGTTGCCAAAGATATTCAATTTTTACGATTTTTGGAAAAATACTATACCTTTGTAAATTCACAAACCGAAGTATTTTAAGACTGAAAAGTAGTTTGATATGGCAAAAGAGCTGAAAGAGTTGACATCACGGGACGAAAACTATTCGCAGTGGTATAACGATCTGGTGGTAAAAGCGGGACTGGCCGAGAATTCGGCAGTTCGCGGATGTATGGTGATCAAACCGTACGGTTATGCGATCTGGGAAAAGATGCAGCGTGCGCTGGATCAGATGTTCAAAGATACCGGGCATGAAAACGCTTATTTCCCGCTGTTTATCCCGAAGTCGTTTTTCAGCAAGGAGGCGCATCATGTCGAGGGGTTTGCCAAGGAGTGCGCCGTGGTGACCCATTACCGGCTGAAAAACGATCCCGACGGCAAGGGCGTGATCGTCGATCCCGATGCCAGGCTCGAGGAGGAGCTGATCGTCCGCCCGACCTCCGAGACCATTATCTGGAATACCTATAAAAATTGGATTCAGTCGTACCGCGACCTGCCGATTCTTTGCAACCAGTGGGCTAACGTGGTGCGTTGGGAGATGCGTACGCGCCTGTTCCTGCGGACGGCCGAGTTCCTGTGGCAGGAGGGGCATACGGCGCACGAAACCCGGGAGGAAGCGATGGCCGAAGCGAAAAAAATGATCGGCGTCTACAAGGAATTTGCCGAAAAGTGGATGGGGCTGCCGGTGATCGTGGGGCACAAGAGCGACAGCGAACGTTTCGCCGGGGCCGACGACACGCTGACGATCGAGGCGCTGATGCAGGACGGGAAAGCGCTGCAAAGCGGAACGTCGCATTTTCTCGGACAGAATTTCGCAAAAGCGTTCGACGTGCAGTTTACCAATAAGGAGGGTAAGCTCGATTATGTGTGGGCGACCTCGTGGGGCGTTTCGACCCGTTTGATGGGGGCCCTGATCATGGCGCACTCCGACAATAACGGGCTCGTGCTGCCGCCGAAGTTGGCTCCGATACAGGTCGTGATGATCCCTATTTACAAAGGCTCCGAAGAGCTGGCGCAGATATTGGCCCGGCTGGACGAGATTGCCGCCGAACTGAAAAAACGGGGAATCAGCGTTAAAATCGATGCGCGGGACAATGTCCGCACCGGTTTCAAATTCGCGGAATACGAGTTGAAAGGCGTACCCGTTCGCCTGGCGATGGGGCCGCGCGACTTTGCCGGCGGTACGATCGAACTGGTTCGCCGCGATACGCTCGAAAAAGCGACCGTTCCGCAACAAGGGCTGGAAGATGCCGTCGAACGGCTTCTCGGCGAGATACAGCAGAATATTTATGATAAAGCGCTGAAATTCCGCGACGGTATGATTACGCGGGTCGACACGTACGACGAGTTCAAACGGGTGCTCGACGACAAAGGCGGCTTTATCCTGGCCCATTGGGACGGCTCGCCCGAAACGGAAGAGCGCATCAAGAACGAGACGAAAGCGACGATCCGGTGCATTCCGGTCGACGCCCCCGCCGAAGAGGGAGTCTGCATCGTCAGCGGAAAGCCTTCGCACCGCCGCGTCCTTTTTGCCAGGAGTTATTGATGTTTCTCTCTTTTAGATGAATAAGGCCTCTGTTTTTACAGAGGCCTTATTCATGGATGAGGGAATAATTGTTGTTTCAATGAAGATTCCTTAAATGTTCTTTTGGGTGCAGTGCAACGGTTTGTCAATTGTTTTGGTCAACTGTAAAGAAACGGTCGAGAATTCCCTGCAAGTAAAGACTGGTGACCGATGGAAGTGCTTTTTCTGGAATGAAAACAGCACTCATTGTCATATCCGGATTAAGAACAAAACAATAGGGTGTATTTAATTCGTCTAATTTGGATACTTCCGTTATGCTGTAACAAGGCCATCTTTCGATATTGTAGGATCTGCTGTTTTTCTTGAACAAGTGAAAATCCGGATATTCAGTCATGATAACGGGTGTTATACCGTATTTCTTTGCAAAACTTATCATTCGACTAAATGCAAATGTTATAAATATTGTAAAGGTAATAGTTCGATTAATATAATGTCTATATATACCTTAAATACTAAAAGAGCGAAGTTGCCTATTTGATTTGTATTGCCAGATGTTTGATCGATTCCGATTAAGTATTTATCGGTTGGAGATTGAATATTCCAATGATCTCTATTGACGATTCGCTTTAAAAGAATGCAGACCTTTGAGAAAGAATGAAATTTAAAAAAGATGAATATTTGAAGGATTGATAATTGTAGTTAATATACAATAATACAGATTTTTATATGTATTGAAATGGACGGATGAGATGAATGCATGAATAAAAAAAACAAAAAAAGATCGGATAAAATTTGCAGGATAAAAAAAAGTCTCTACATTTGCACCCGCTAAACGAAAGTAAAGCAGTTCTTTCAAAAGGTTGTCGAAAATAAAATTTGCAAATTTTGCAAAGAAACATTTGGAAATTTAAAAATCCGCCGTATTTTTGCAGTCCGATTCGCTCTTAAAATCAGAGCGATTTTTTTAGCGGTCTTTGCGAACTTTTCGCAACATGAAACAGGTTCTTTGAATTATTGGTAATATTTGAGAAAAACAAGTAAATGTAGTATTTATCAATTCCTAAATTATTTCAGGAAATTCAAGTAGTCAGGACTCTAATGATTTAAATTTTTTACAATGGAGAGTTTGATCCTGGCTCAGGATAAACGCTAGCGGCAGGCCTAACACATGCAAGTCGAGGGGCAGCGGAAGAAGTAGCTGCTACTTCT